>JBKJLJ010001092.1:0-8710 GCA_046597015.1 Bryobacteraceae bacterium | reverse complement strand
GTTTGCCGGCGGAGAGGAGGTTCGCAAAGATCCGAAACGCGCCCGGAACTCCGTTGGGTAACTGGCGGAACCAACTCAGAGGAGTAAAGACGTAAGCACCCTTGCCGATGGGGGTATACAAAGTACCACCGGTCATCGGTTTCTCTCCGGGGTCATGCATCGTGAATAGGCTCGTATAGCGCGGGTCCACGTTGGTTGCAAAATACAGCCCCCGCTCCTGCACCCAGCCCTCGAAATCCTTACTCGTGATCTGATTCGGTCTCTTCATCAACGGATGCGTCGCCAGGAACTCGACCGGGGCTTCTTCCACGGTCACGCGTTCATTCGAAGTCGTAAACGGATAGGGCCCGGCCTTCTCGAGGATCTTCGGATTGCCCCCCCAAAACCCGCCTTCGGTGACGTTATATTGGACGACGACCGTTCCTCCGGCCGCCGCAAAATCGTAAACGCGTTGGATGTTCGCCCGCAGATCCGGCCGCGTGTTGAACGCCCGTACCCCGGTCACAATCGCGTCGAATTGGTCCAGCTTTCCCGAAGCCAAGTCAGTCGCCGAAAGTAGCGTAACGACACAGCCCAGTTGACGCAGCGCCTGGGGAACCTCGTCCCCCGCGCCCATCACGTAGCCGATGTTCTTCGACAGAGTCCGCACGTCCATTCGCACGGCCTTCGCCGTCGCCGGGCTGAACACCGCTTGTGGCGCGATGTGGGGATATTCGATCGACAGCATCGACAGGGCCGACTCCTTTCCGCCGACTTCAACAGATGCGCTCAACTCCGTCCGGGATTCGCCCTGCGGCGGAACAACAGTGAAATTCACGGTCGTCTGTTCGGCAGCTTCGGTGAGCGAGAACGGCTGCTGCGCCGGCATCACTGACCAACCCGCCGGCACCCGCAACTTAGCCACGCCGTTGACCT
This sequence comes from Bryobacteraceae bacterium, assembly GCA_046597015.1. Lineage (GTDB taxonomy): Bacteria > Acidobacteriota > Terriglobia > Bryobacterales > Bryobacteraceae. The sequence goes on along the minus strand of JBKJLJ010001092.1, from coordinate 7,795 downwards.
TCGGCCGCATCGCCGTCACCTGCACCGCTACTTGACGCGGCTTGGCATCGGCAAACAAAAACGCCTTTTCGCTCAAGGAAACCGTTGCCGGCGGCGTAAACACCAACGGCCGCGTCAGTTCGCCGTAGATCCGATCCGTATACCGGTGCAACACCGGGCGAGTAAACTCGATCGCCTGCCCGGCGACCGTTAGTTGAAAGCGCGCCTGCAAGGCCGCCGGCTCTTCGGCATTCCGGAGCACGGCCGGATCGTCGATCACGTACATCGCTTCGAGCTTCGGTTTCGCGAGCCAGTACTGGCGCGTGAACGGCTGCGAGGCCGGAACAGCCACCGCCGCCGGCACCACTTCGTTCACCCCCTGGGCCAGCGGCTTGTTGACGGCCAGCGGCTCCACAATCGTGGTTCCGTTCCATTGCACGGGCACCGAGGACCGGTTGATCGCGAGCAGTCGCACATTGAGCGGCTCTCCGGGCACGGCATAAAATTTATCGGCGCTGGCATCGAGGAACAGGCCCAGGCAATCGGCGATCGTCTCGTCCAGCGTGTGGAGCTTATCGGTCATCGCCGGGTGGCTCAGCTTCATCATCGCCTGCCGGGCGGCTAACAAAATGGCTACCGTCTTCTCCGGATGGCGCGGATCAAAGCCCGCCTTGGCCTGGCCCAGCAGTTTGGCCGCCTCGGCGCTTCCGGGGACCCGGGCCCACGTCGTATCGACGCCGTCCAACAGATCGTTCGCCGCCGGGTCACCAGCCATGTTCACGAAGTAGTTCATCTGCGCGCCGCGATCCTCTCGGGCTCCCATCGCCTGGCTCCGATGCTGACTGCGCGAAATCCCCGCGACCTCGCCAAACGACAAACCGGTAATCGGGTCAAAGGCGCCCAGGTTCAGGCCGATCTTGTTGGGCATCTTCTCGGCCTCGGCCTGCATTTGAGGGGTGAACGAAGGAACGTTCAGCAGCAGCCGTTTCGTCCGCCAAGGCTTCAGCTTTTGCTCAGGGAAACGGGCTGGATCAGCGGCCGCCGCAAACGCTTCGCGGCCCAGAATCGACGATGCCTGATGCTGGCCGTGGCCGTCCCGGGGTGTGCCGGAGAAGCGCAACACGATTACGTCGGGCTGAAAATAGCGGATGGTGTAAACCACGTCGCCGAGCACCTTTTCCCGGTCCCATTTCGTGAGCGTCTCCACAGCCGTTTTGGTAAAGCCAAAATCGACGGCCCGGGAGAAGAACTGTTCGGCGCCATCCACGCGCCGCGCCGCGAGTAACTCCTGCGTCCGAATCACCCCCATCAGTTCCCCCTGCTCGCTGCCGATCAGGTTCTGTCCCCCCTCGCCTCGGGTCAGAGAAAGGTAGGCCGTTCGCAGTTGGCGCCCTCGTGCAAAGTAAGCCAAAAGCGCAGTATTTTCGTCGTCCGGATGCGCGGCGATCATCAGAACATTGCCAACGGTTTGCAGCCGTTCGAGCGACAGTTGAATCTTGGCGGAGCCCGTGATGGGACGTTGGCCGAACGAAAGAGAAATCAGTCCCAAAGCGAAAAGGAAAAAGCGAAATAAGTGCATTCGTATCTAGTGTACCCGCAGCATCAGCGCGAGTATTAAACTTGTCGCATGGTCTACTTGCTCCTCCTCGTAGCCGGCGCCCTTTGTGCCGCTGATTCCAACTGGCCCCAATGGCGTGGGCCCACCTCGCAGGGTAGCGCTCCCACAGCCAGGAACCTCCCGGTGAAATGGAGTGAGTCCGAGGGCATCCTGTGGAAGACAAAGATGCCGAGCTGGAGTGCCGCGACGCCGGTCGTCTGGGGCGATACCATCTATGTCACCACCGCCGAAGCCGGTTTCGTCAGCGCCACCTACGAAACCCGCGGTCTGCGCAAAGCCGACGAGCCAACCAACGACAAAATCTTCCTCCTCGCCCTGCGCCGGAAAGACGGCACCGAAAAGTGGCGGGTCTCGATCGACCAGGGCAACCGTCTGTGGCGCAAGCAGAACTCCTCTTCGCCGTCTCCAATCACCGACGGCCGGCACGTCTGGACCACCACCGGCCACGCCCGCTTGGGCTGCTATACCGTCGATGGCAAGCCGGTATGGCAGCGCGACCTCGTCGCCGACTACGGTGAAATCGGCATCAACCACGGCTACGCCTCCTCGCCCTTGCTCGATGGCGACCGCCTCTACTTGAACGTCATCCACGGCTTCACCACCGACAAGCCGTCTTATATACTCGCCCTCGACAAGCGCACCGGCAAGACGCTGTGGCGCCACGAACGCCCCGCCCCCGCGCAGAAAGAATCCAAAGACAGCTACTCCACCCCGCAACTCGCCGTCGTGAATGGCAAGCAGCAGTTGATCATAGCGGGCGGCGACGTCGTCACCGGCCACGAACCCTCCACCGGCGTCGAACTCTGGCGCACTGGCGGCTTTAACCCCGGTGCCAACCCCGCCAACCGCACCATTGCCTCCGCCGTCGTCGTCGGCGACATCGTCATTTGGGGCGCCAGCCGCGGCCGGCCCTACCATGCCTTCAAAGCCGGCAGCCCTGATCTGCTCTGGGCCAATAACCTCGGCCCCGACGTCCCCACGCCTGCCAGCGACGGGAAATACATTTACGTCTTAAATGATAAGGGCATCATGAACTGCCTGGAAATCGCGACCGGCAAAGTAGTCTACGAAGGTCAGCGCATCGAACTCGGTACTTATAGCTCCTCGCCTCTTCTGGCTGATGGCAAGCTGTATTGCACGAACGAAGAAGGCGTCACCACCGTCGTCCAGGCCGGTCCGCAGTTCGCCGTCCTCAGTGTCAACAAGCTCGATGGCTACACCCTGGCCAGCCCGGTCGCCGTCGACGGCCAGGTCTTCATCCGCACCGGCGAAGCGCTTTATGCCATCGGAAAACAATAGTTCCAAACAATTCGGGAACGATTTTCGTCTAACCGTCGTTAGGTCAGTAGTAGGAGCAATTGAACTCATGAAGTATCGCAACGTTTTACTCTCTGGATTTTTGTTGGCAGCAGCCAGTTTTGGCGCAGACAACGGGCTGCTGAACTTGGTCATGCCCGATGCGAAGGTGGTCGCCGGCGTCGATGTTACCCGCGCGAAGGCATCTTCCCTTGGCCAACTGTTTATGCAGAACATGAATCTGCACGACGATGAACTCGGCAAATTCACTTCTCTCACCGGATTCGATCCACGGCGTGACCTGTCGGAAGTTGTGATGGCCTCGGTCGATACCAACACCAGTGGAAAAAACGCGTTGATGCTCGTACGCGGCAACTTCGATGCCGCTCGCATCAAGACCTTCCTCTCCCTGAACGGCCTTACCGCCGTGCAATCCGTGCAAGGGGTTGACCTGTTTTCCAAAAAGGGCGATAGCAACGGCATCGCGTTCTTTGACGGCGGCTTGGCCGCGGCAGGCGACGCTACCGCCGTAAAGGCGGCCATTGCTCGCCGCGGCGGCGGCGCTACGCTCCCTGCCGCGCTCTTTGCCAAGATCCAGGACATGAGCCGTGACAACGATATCTGGATGGTCACCTCCGTACCCGTCGCCCAGTTTGCGGGCAAGATGCCCGGCGGCACCCCGGATCAGATCGGGGGCATGATGAAGGGGGATATGTTCAGCAGCGTCGAACAGGCCGCGATGGGCGTGAAGTTCGCCGCCACCATGCTCAATGTAACTCTCGAAGCCGCCGTTCGCAGCGAGAAGGACGCGACCGCGATGGCCGACGTCGCCCGCTTCCTCAGCGGCATGGTGCAAATGAATCGCGACAAATCGGAAGTTTCGGGCTTGGCCTCCGCGCTCGATTCGATGAAGCTCACAACCGATGCGAAGAACGTCCGGATGACAATGTCGGTGCCCCAGGCCGAAGTCGAAAAGATGATGAAGACCGATCGGAAGAAGCCCGCCACCAACAAAATCTAACGCTTGTTCCGTAGCTCTTCCACGAACCATCTGGCCCGCAAGCTCGCGTTGCGGAGGGCGATCTCATCCGGGCGAATCCCCTGGAGCCGATACACCTCCGCCACGCGCGCCGCGGCCGCCGCACACTGTCGATGTTGTCCGAAATCGGTCGTCACGCACGACCCTCGCATCACCCCATCAAGATATTCCCCCACCGGCCCTTTGGCCAACAGGCGTTCCTCCAAGTCGTCCGGCGTCGTCCGGACGATTTCGATCGTCGGGCGCTCGCTCGGCATCTCGGCCAAGTTGCCGAACTGGTCGGCCCACCGCGACCACTGGTCCGGTAGAAACGCCCGCACATACTGCGCGATGCGAATCAGAATCGCCCGCCGCATGCCCCCTTCGAGTTCAACTTCCCCGATCCACGCCGTTTCATAATCGTCGGGCGTTCCCCGCGCTTCCAGCGCCGCCGTCACCGCTTCCACCGCCAACGAAGGAGCCACTCGCTCGGCCGCCCGCAGAAGCAGTTCCACATCGTCCAACCGCGCCTTGCCCTTCGGAAAATTGGCCAACAGCAGCGGGAACAATTCCGGCTGCTCGGCCGCCGCCGGCACATGAAACGCGCCCGCGCGCAGCGCCTCCTCCACCAGTTCCGGCCGGCGTGCCACCAAAAAAGAAAAAGCCCGGCCCCGATAGTCGGCCAGCCAAGCGGCCGCCTGGCGCACCGGTGCCTCCTGCGCTAACCGGAGCGCCTGCTCCGGATCAACATCCGCGAGCAATGCTGTCGCCGCCGCCATATAAAACCCACGCGCCTCTTCATTCCGGCCGCCGGACATGGCACTGAGACCCCGCTGCACCAGCCGGAGACGACTCTCTTTATCCGTAACGATTTCCGCGGCCGAGAAGAGTGTATCGGCGCGCATCAGGGGCGTTTCCAGCAACGCCGCCTGCTCAATTTGAAGAATCAATTCCGGCGAGGCAGCGCTGGCAATCGAGCTAAAGACCAGCGCTGCCCAACGGAGTTTCATTCTTCGATTACATCACGGAGTCTGACCAGTTCTCGAGCAACTGCTTCACACGGCCCGTGAACTGATCCGCCAACGCACCGTCGATCAGACGATGGTCAAACGTCAACGCCAGGAAACACATCGAACGGATCGCAATCGCGTCGTTGATCACGACCGGCTGCTTCTCCACCGTACCAACGCCCAACACCGCTACGTTCGGCTGATTGATCACCGGGGTCGCAAACACGCTGCCGAAGCTGCCGAAATTCGTGATGCTGAACGTCCCGCCCTGGATGTCAACCGGCTTCAGGTTCTTCGATCGCGCCCGCGCTGCCAAGTCCACAATGTCCCGCTGCAGGCCAACGACGTTCTTCTCGTCCGCGTGTTGAATCACCGGAACGATCAAACCACCATCGAGAGCCACAGCGATTCCGATATTGCAGTCGCCATGATAAACAATGTTCTTCCCGTCAATCGACGCGTTAAAGATCGGATACTCGCGCAGCGCCTTAGCCGTTGCCGCCGCGATGAACGGCAGAAACGTCAGGCCATAGCCATACTGAGCCTTAAAGGCATCTTTCTGGCGATCGCGGAGTTTGGCGATATTCGTAATGTCCACCCGGTGCACCGTCGTCACGCTGGCCGAAGTGGCCTGGCTCATAATCATGTGTTCGGCGATCTTCAGCCGCATGGTCGACATCGGTTCCACACGGTACTTCGCCGCTTCGGCCCGAGCCGGAGGAGGTAGAGCAGAGGCCGCAGCCGCCGGAGCGGCAGCTACCGGCGCGGCCACAGGAGCCGGGGCAGCCTTCGGAGCCAAATAGCCTTCGACGTCTTCCTTCGTGATCCGTCCGCCGGCACCAGTGCCTTTCACGTTCGCCAGGTCGATATTGTTTTCGCGGGCCATCTTGCGGACGAGCGGAGACAGGAGCCCGAAATCGGCTTCTGCGGCCGGCTCGGCCACCGGAGCAGCAACTGGGGCGGCCACCGGAACCGGAGCCGCCACTGGGGCCGGAGCCGGAGTCGGGGCAGGTGCCGCCGCAGCCACGGGAGCAGGTTCCGGCGCAGCAGCCGCCGCACCGTCAGTAATCCGGGCCACGACCGTATTAATGCCAATCACCGCCCCGGCTTCAAACAAGGTTTCCGTCAGCGTGCCGGCGGCGGGGGAAGGGATCTCGGTATCCACTTTGTCCGTGGAAATTTCGAACAACGGCTCGTCGCGCTCGACCCGATCGCCCGGCTTCTTCAGCCAGCGGGTCAGCGTGCCTTCGACAATGCTTTCGCCCATCTGGGGCATAACTACATCGATCATTCGCGTGGTCTCCTACTGATAATCGTAAACTTCAAAAAATCTTCGCCGTAACACCGGCTTCACTTCGTCCAACGACACCGCTACCCCAAGTTGGCGCAGCGACGTCACCGGCTTCGCGAGCCCGCACGGCACAATGTACTGAAAATATTGGAGGTCGGTCGTTACATTCAACGCAAAGCCATGCGAAGTGACCCAGCGGCTCAGGTGCACTCCAATCGCGCAAACCTTCGCCTCCCCAACCCAAACGCCGGTCGCCCCCGTCACTCGCTCTCCCACCAGCCCAAAATCAGCCAGCGTCCGGATCACGACCTCTTCCAGCGCCCGTACATAGGCATGCACGTCGCGCTTCCATTCGTTCAAGTGGACAATCGGGTAGCCCACCAGTTGGCCAGGGCCGTGATACGTAACGTCGCCGCCCCGGTTCGTTTCGTGATAATCCATGCCCGTCGCCGCCAACACCTCAGGCGACGCCAGCACATTCGCCAGATGCCCATTGCGGCCCATCGTCACCACGTGCGGGTGCTCCACCAGCAGCAGTTGATCTCCGATCTCGGCGCGTTGCCTCTGTCCCACCAACTGCTCCTGCAACGCATAAGCCGCACCCCAGCGCAGGGCGCCGAGGTCGCGAACTTCGCAGCTGCGAGAAACAGCGGGGGCGAGCATGATTTAAAAGTTGATCGCCTGCCCGTAGACAGCGTTAAACGCTTCGCCCAACGCTTCGTACAGCGTGGGATGCGCGTGGATGGTATTGATCATGGTTTCGACGGTAGCCTCGGCTTCCATTGCCGTTACCGCTTCCGCGATCAACTCATAGCCGTGCGGCCCGATAATGTGCACGCCCAGAATCTCGCCGTACTTGGCGTCGCACACCACCTTCACAAACCCTTCGTGATGGCCGAGGATCGTCGCCTTCGAATTACCGAGAAACGGGAACTTACCCACCTTCACGTCGTAGCCCTGCGCCTTCGCCTGCGCCTCAGTCAAGCCCACCGAACCGATGCCCGGCTCAGTATACGTCGCGCCCGGAATCCGATTCCGTTTGATCGGAGTGAATGGCCTGTCCGCAATCTTGGCCACCGCGATCATCCCTTCGGCCGTAGCCACGTGGGCCAGTTGCGGGGTTCCCGCCACCACATCGCCGATCGCGAAGATGCCGGGCTCCGCCGTCTGTTGGTCCGGACCAACCTTCAGGAATCCACGGTCGATTTCTACCTTCGTATTCTCAAGCCCAATCGATTCCGTGTTCGGCCGGCGACCCACGGCGATCAGCAATTTCTCCACATTCAGCGTCTCGGTCTTGCCGTTCGCCAGAGTCACGTCCAACGCCACACCCTCGGGGGTCCGTTGAATGTTCGACGCCTTCGCCCCGGTCTCAACGCGAATGCCAATCTTCCGGAAGTACTTCTCCAGCTCTTTGGAAACGTCTTCGTCTTCCACCGGCACCACGCGCGGTAGCATCTCCAGCACCGTCACGTCAGTCCCGAATCGCTTGAAGATCGAAGCAAACTCAACGCCCACCGCCCCCGCCCCAATAATCGCAAGCGACTTGGGCACCGCCGACAGGTTCAAAATCTCGATGTTGG
>JBKJLJ010000988.1:0-2634 GCA_046597015.1 Bryobacteraceae bacterium | reverse complement strand
GCGGACGTGCGCGGGGCCTATGCGCGGGCGGCGCTGGTTTTAGCTCCGCTGGTCGCCTCGGCGGGGACCAACATCAAGGTCATGGAAGCGATGGCGATGCGGAAGGTGGTCGTCGCGACCCCGGCCGGGATCAACGGACTGGACTTAACGGATGGGGTGGACGTGATCGTACGGCGAACGGGGGCCGAGATGGCCGCGGCGATTGAAGAGTTGCTCGAGAACACCGAGCGGCGAAAAACCATGGAGATGGCTGCCAGGCGGACGGCGGAGGATCGCTACGGCTGGGACCGCATCGGCGAAGAGCAGGCTGCGGTATACCATAGACTGAGAGATTCTTATGTCGCAAAAGTTATCTGACATCGGCTTGGTTGGGCTAGCGGTTATGGGCCAGAACCTTGCTTTAAACATCGCCGATCACGGCTTCCAGATTTCGGTTTACAACCGAACCACCGAGACGATGGAGAAGTTCGTCGCCGAGAACCCGGACACGCCGGGCGGCGTGGTCGGCGAGGCGACGCTGGAAGGCTTTGTCGGCTCGCTGGCCAAGCCGCGGAAGATCATCATTCTCGTCAAGGCGGGCGGCCCGACCGACGCTGTGATCAGCTCGCTGGTGCCGCTGCTGGACCAAAACGACATCATTATCGACGGCGGGAACGCCCTCTGGACAGATACAATTCGGCGCGAGAAAGAGCTGTCGGCCAAAGGCCTGCGCTTTGTCGGTTCGGGCGTCTCGGGCGGCGAAGAAGGCGCGCGGTTCGGCCCGTCCCTGATGCCGGGCGGCGACCGATCGAGCTTCGAAGAGATCAAGCCGATTTGGGAAGCCATTGCGGCCAAAGTGGACGCGACAACCGGCAAACCGTTGATGGGCGCGACGCCCGGGCATCCGATTTCCGGCGGCGTGCCCTGTACCACTTTCATCGGACCGAACGGCGCCGGACACTACGTAAAGATGGTGCATAACGGCATAGAGTACGGCGATATGCAGATGATCTGCGAGGCCTATTCGATTTTGACGCAGTTGGGCGGGTTGACCCCGGCCGAGTGCAGCGCCGTGTTTGCCGATTGGAACAAGGGAGTGCTCGATAGCTTCCTGATCGAGATTACGGCCGATATTCTGCAGCAGACCGACCCGATGAAGGGTGGTCCGTTCGTCGACATCGTGCTCGATACGGCAGGGCAGAAAGGGACGGGCAAGTGGACGAGCGTGAACGCACTTGACATGGGTGTGCCGGCGCCAACCGTGGCGGAGGCTGTATTTGCGCGGTGCTTGTCCGCGGTGAAGGAAGAACGCGTAGCGGCATCGGCCATGTTGCAGGGGCCCGGAAAGACCTATTCCGGCGGCCAGCAGCAGCTCATTCAGATGGTGCACGATGCGTTGTATCTCTCGAAAATCTGCTCCTACGCCCAAGGCTTTCAATTGATGCGGACGGCGCAGGCCGAATATAAATGGACGTTGAACTTTGGCGATATCGCCCGCATTTGGCGGGGCGGTTGTATCATCCGCGCCGGCTTCCTGCAGAAGATCACCGAAGCCTATGAATTGAACGCGGACCTCGCCAACCTGCTGCTGGATCCGTACTTCACGGCCGAAGTGCACCGGTGCCAAGCCAATTGGCGGACGGTGATTGCATTGGCGGCGACGCATGGCGTGAGCGCGCCGACGTTCTTCTCGGCGTTGTCGTACTTTGACGGCTACCGGTCCGCCCGGTTGCCGGCGAACCTTTTACAGGCGCAGCGGGACTACTTCGGGGCGCACACCTACGAACGGACCGACTTCCCGCGTGGGAAGTTTTTCCACCTCGATTGGCCAGAGCCGGGCCGGCCGCAAATCGCGGTATGAACCTAGCGGAGTACGCCGCCTTCTACCGCGCTCATCTGACCGGCTCCGTGCTTCCGTTCTGGCTGCAACATACGCTGGACCGGGAGCACGGGGGCTACTTTTCCGGGGTAGACCGTCGTGGTCAAGTGTATGATCCTCGGAAGTACGTCTGGATGCAGGCGCGCGCCGTCTGGACTTTTCAAACGCTATATAACACTTTCGAGCCGCGGCCGGAGTATCGCGATGCTGCGGAGCTGATTTTTGGATTCGTCGATCGGTACGCGCGGCGAGGAGAGCCGCGGGTTTGGTTCTCGCTCACGCGGGAAGGAGCTCCGGGGTACTTTCAACGGAAGCCGTATTCGGCGGTCTTTGTGGCGCTGGCGTATGCGTCTCAGGGGCGCGTCGAAGACGCTCAGACCCTGTTCTGGCAGATTGAGAAATGGGTGAAGGACCCCGCAGAGTTGGGGCGCGGAGCGGGGGCGCAATCGCAGTTGGCCGACATCATGGTGCTGGCGCTGCTCGCGATGGAGTTGATGGCGGTCGACGACGACCCTAGGTACGGCAAGATCGTCGCCCAATGCCAGGCGGCAGTCTGGGCGCATTGGGACGAGCGTTCGGGATTGCTGCTGGAGACCGTAACGTCGCGCGAGTTACCGGAAGGGAGGATGGTTTGCCCCGGAAGCATTCTCGAGGTCGCCTGGTTTTTATTGCATACGGTGGAACAGGTGCCGAACCCGGCGCTGGAGCAGATGCTGTTGGAAGCGATCCTGACGGCGCTCGACTTTGGGTGGGACCAGGAGTTCGGCGGGCTCTAC
>JBKJLJ010000953.1:0-2624 GCA_046597015.1 Bryobacteraceae bacterium | reverse complement strand
CCCCAGTCGCCTTCAGCTTGTCCAGTACCCGGCCCAACTGAGCGTCCATATAGCTGATGCAGGCATAGTAACCGCGCATCGCCTCCCGCGCTTCGAGCGCCGTGAAGGACCGCCCCGCGAAAAGGTCGATATTTTGGCGGAACTCATCCGGAGGCATGCCCTTCAACTGCCGCGGTTCGGTGTCAAAGTCCGGCGGCAGCGGCATCGCCTGGGTATCGTAGAGATCAAAAAACTCTTTCGGTGCCAACAGCGGAACGTGCGGCTTGTGAAAGCCCACGGCGAGGAAGAATGGTTTTGCCGCGCCGGCCAACTTCCCGAGTTCGTTGATGGCTTGGTCTGCGATTGTCGCGTCGAGGCCACGGTCGCCTTCGGCCAGCGGCGCGACGATATTGGCCCAGGCGAAGGTAGTCGGATCCGCGACACGTGGGTTTCGATACGGCGATTCGTTGCGATCCCAATAGGACGGGTCCTCTGCCTGCTGCCGGGCGCGCTGTGCAGGCGTGAACCAGGCTTTTGGCACTGGCTCATCTGGGTGGAAGCCTCGATTCGGGCCGTGCCAAACCTTGCCGAAATTAGCGGTGGCGTAACCGTTCTGCGCGAAGTAAGCCGGCATCATCGCTTGACCCGGTTCCAGATGCAGCACCGTGTTGTTATCGAGCACACGTGTGCTGGAGGGATAGCGGCCAGAGAGCACCGACGAGCGCGTCGGATTGCAAAGCGGGAACTGACAGTAAGCCTTTTCGAACCGGACGCCTTGCCGGGCGAGGCGATCAAGGTTCGGTGTTTTGGCTACGGGGTCGCCGTAGCAACCGATTCGGCAGTCTAAATCGTCGACCGCGACGAACAGGACATTGGGTCGAACAGGTTGGGCCAGCGCTGCGATTTGGCTGAGAAAAGATCGGCGAGAGATTGGCATGACAGGATTAGACCGTGGTTCGAACCCGACTGATGATGGCTGCACCAACAAGGTAGCAGGCGGCGAGAAAAAAGAGGCAACCGCTATCGGTAACGCCGGACTGCTTCATCCAGCCGAAGAGATGGTTGCCAAAATAGCCGGCTAAATTGGCAATTAGGTTGATGAGGCCAATGGCCGTCGCCGCGGCGGAGGCGGTGAGCGTGAGAGTCGGAAGTGCCCAGAACGGCGAGGGCCACGAATAGGCGACCAGGCCGGTGAGACAGAGCCAAATCATGACGAGCCAAAAGGGTTGTCCGGGGATCGCGCTCGCGGCCAGGAACACGCCGGTCGTCGCTTGGCCCGCGACGCAGTGCCACTTCCGCTCGCTGTGCCGATCCGACGAGTAGCCAGCATAAAGAACACCAACGACCCCGAACAAGTAGAACAGGCCGCTGAAGAAAAGGGAAGCCCGGTCCGAGCCCCCGGAGATGCTCTTCACCGTGGTCGGCAACCAGAAGCCGAGGGCATAGCCGCCGGTGTTGGCGGCGAAGATTCCTAGTGCGAGCAGCCAGACGTTGGGCAGGCGCAGCGCTTGGGTGATCGATATCTTTTGCACCTTTTCCTTTGCGGCGGCTTCGGTGGCGAGGGTGGTTTCGAGATACTCCCGTTCCTCCGCCGTGAGCCATTTCGCGTCGCGCGGGCGATCGGTAAAAACGCAGAGGGTGACAATCCCGAGGACCACCGCGGGCAGGCCTTCGAGGATGAAGAGCCACTGCCAGCCGAGCAGGCCGAACCAGTTCACGTCCAGTAATACCGCCGAGAACGGGGCGCCGAGCGCCATGCTCACGGGGATGGCGACGATTAAGCCGGACATGGCGCGGGCACGGTCTTTTTCAGGAAACCAATGGGTGAAGTAGACGATGATGCCGGGGAAGAAACCGGCTTCGGCGACCCCCAGAAAGAAGCGGACCAGATTGAACTGAAAGGGCGTTTGGACGAAGGCGGTAGCGGAGGAGAGGAGGCCCCAGGTGATGAGGATACGGGCGAACCATTTGCGGGCGCTCCAGCGTTCGACGAGCAGCGCTCCAGGGATTTCGAGCAGCAGGTAGCCGAGGAAAAAGATGCCGATGCCGAAGCCGAAGACCTCTTCGGAGAAGCCGAGGTCTTTGGCCATGCGGAGCTTGGCGAAGCCGACATTAGCGCGGTCGAGATACGCCACGAGGTAGAGGAGGATCGTCAGCGGCAGGATGCGCCAGGCGACCTTGCGGCGGAGGGCGATGGGGCTAAGGCTGCTCAAAGAGGGTGCCGCGGCCGAGGCGCCAATCGGGGTCGAGGCGGCGCTTGACGGCTTTCATGGAGTCGATTTGTTCGGGCGTGTATTGGATCGATAGGAACTTTGCCTTGCGCTTTCCGAGGCCGTGTTCGGCGGCGACGGAGCCGCCAAGAGAAGCGGCTTTTTTAGCGAAAATGCTGAGCGCTTCGGTGCCTGCGTCGAATTCGGCTTGGGTGGCGGGAAGCATGTTGACGTGGGGATGGGCGTCGCCGACGTGGCCGAAGATGCAGTAGTGGCCGGGCATGATGCGTTCCATATGTTCGCGGTAGAAGGCGAACATTTCGAGGTTCTTTTCGACGGGGACGGAGAAGTCGGTACCAAGGGAAGGGAAGCCGTTTCGCTGGGAGATGGCGAGGGCGGTTTCGGGGAGGGCGTGGCGGAATTTGCGGAAGCGTT
>JBKJLJ010000799.1:0-6674 GCA_046597015.1 Bryobacteraceae bacterium | reverse complement strand
CGTTATCACCTGTCAAGCCCGCCATCGCGGCAATCCGGGTCGAACCGGCGATCGTCCGCACGGTTCCGTCGGCCAATAGCTGCCGCAGACGATTGAACCCATCCACAATTACCAAGGCGCCGCTGCCGGTGAAGGAGAAATGGACGATCCCTCCCAGATTCACCTCGGTGGCCGGTCCGGCCTCCCCATTGAAGCCTGGCCGCCCCGACCCCGCCACTGCTTCAATCCGCCCGCTGACAATTCGAAACACTCTCCCTACCGCGAGGAAATGCACCACGTTATCCGGCGAAATCGCCAACTGCGTCACGTTGGCGAGGGCAGTCTCTAGCGCCGAACCCGGAACCATGGATTCAGCCCGCATCCCCGTTCCGGCGAGTGTTCTTATGCGGCCATTTGCATCGATCCGACGAATCCGGCTCGCCGTGTCGAACAGATGAGGTGTCCCGTCCCCCGACACGGCGAAAACGCTCGTTTGAAACGTCTGGGATTCTGTCGCCCGTTCGCCCTCTTCGACTTTGAAGGGGGGCTGCGCTGGGCTCTGCGGCACGAAACGGCACTCTTGCGCGTAACCCGCGGACAAACAAAAAAATAAGACGATCGGACGCATGCAGTCTGCCGTTTATGATAACGCTTCAGGGAAGGCGACCGTAGACGACAATCTCATTGGAATGGGTCGCCACGTAAACCTTGCCATTGGCGACCACCGGCGGAGCGAATTTTGTGAAAAAGCCCAGTTTATCTCGAGCCCGGTTGCTGTCGGAATTGTACAGTTCCCGCGTGACGTCGTCGGCAGCGTAGGCCCGTAAAGTGCCTTCCGTTAACGTGCTGTTGGCGTCGGTCGGTACGGTGACCGCCCAGACGATCCCCGTCGATAGATCGTCCCCCAGCGAAGAAACCGTCGGGCCGCTCGTCTGCTCAGGGCGCAATGGACCCAGCGTCGGCGTCACCACGAACCGGTTCGTCGCATTGTTAAATCGATAAGCCCGCAAGTAATCCCGTCGATCCCAAACGTACAACATCCCGTCCAGCCCACCCGCCCGGCTCCAAAATGCCGTCCCCAGCGTTTGGGCGCAGTCGGTAAGCCCGCATCCCTGCGAAGCCTGGAACCGCTGCAAGGGGCCCGCCGAACCACCTTCCAGCTTGCCCATATTCGCCCGGTCCAGCAGGTAAATTACCCCCTCCTTACCGCCAGCGAAAGCAAGATTAGTGTTCGGGATCAGCGTCACTCCGTTAGCCGAGATGTCGATGTTGCCATGAAAGAGATCTTCCCAATTCGCCGGCGTGAACCAATCGACAATCGCCAGCGTGCGCGGTGCCAGTTTCACCACGCTTGATCCGAAATTCTGGATGCCATTGTATTCGCCCCCAGCCGTAGCCAAGTAAACGTTGCCCTCTGTATCGGTGCTCAGCCCCCGCCCGGCCTGCCAGATCCCGCCCTTGAGCCCGGTCGGGGTGGACTGGAAGCTCGCGTAGCGCTGTTGGAGATTGGTCGGATTGAAGGATTGCAGGTACCCTTCCTGAGATCGCCAATCGGCCGGATCCAGGAGAATATTGGCAAACGCAACATAAAGCGTACCGTTCGACAGCAGAAGGCCGGCCCGTTGGATGGGATTCGGCGCATACACAAGCGGAGGACCGCCTGCCACCGGATACGTTACATCGTGCGGGGAGTTGAATTTCAGTGTCCCTGTCGCGAGATCGAGTGCGAAGATTCGTTCGATTATCCCCGCTGCCGTCTTAACTTTCGCCACCACGTAGATCGTTCCCGTCGTGCGATCGATCACCGGCGTACCCATAATCCCCCAGTCGATTGGTCCACTCCAGGAATCGCCCGGGGCTGGGGGGCCAAGGTTACGGGACCATACCGCCGCCGTCTCGGTTGGGGAATCGGCATCAAAGGCGTACACCGTATTGGCCATCGTCGCCGCGATCAGCAGATTACGACGGACATTGCCCGGTAGGTCGACGCCCGAAGCGATCAAAGGTAATGCGAAAACTGTGGCATCAACACGGCGGGCGAAGACCTTCCCAAACTGGGCCGCATTCACAATCGCCGGGCGGAGCAAGCGTTCCTCTTTGTTCGTTCCAGTCCGCTCTTGGTTATACTGCGATTGCAAAACGTCTATCGGAGGAGAGACATTGACGTTCCAAGCCCCCGTCGCCTGCCAGTCCGAGTTTCCCCCTCCCACGGTTTGGACGCCGGTGTAAACGGTCTTACGACCACTGAACCCGGCCTTAAATTCGATGTTCACCGAAAGCGTCAGCGTCGCGCCGGACTCCACCACTTGAGACCCCGCCCCGTTCACTCGGCACTGCTGGTTTTCGATCGAGCCGGTTCCACTGCCGGCGGCACCCGTCTTCAGCGGAGCGACGCCCGGGACCAGAAGTGTCGTTCCGGTGTCATTGAACAGGTAGATCAGATTCGTCGCGCGTTCATACCCCAAGTAGCAAGCGTTGCGACCGTCGAGCGCCGTGTTGATCAGCAATTGGGCAGCCCGCAAGTTCGTCACCGCTGCGGCATCCTGATAAACGACGGTAAAGGTGGGAACTCCTCCGGTGCCCGAGTTTGGGCTCAAAGTAATCGTCGTCGGAAAGGTCGGCGGCGACGGAGGCACCCGATGAACGCCAAACGCTCGCCAGCCGGAGTTCGCCTCCGCAATGTCTCGGGCAGCGAGATAGATCACCTTGTCCCCCGCAAAACTGGGGCTGAACGTAGTAGCCAAAGTCAGCGTCAAGTCGTTGCCCACACGGGTTACCGAACTGCCGGTTCCGCTGATACTGCACTGCCCATTGGAAGCCGTGCCCGCCCCACCCGGCGTCAAGCCAGGCGACAGCCCATCACCCACATTGTTGACGACATAGAGAAGGTTGGCGGGGCTCACAAACGCGATGTAGCATGCTTGGCGACCGTCCAGGAAGTTATTGATCAAAATGTTTAAGACGCCAAGGTCCGCCGCCCCGTTTGGGTCAGAGAAGGTAATCGTGAATGATTGATTCAGACCGGTCGAGGCGACAGGATCCAGCCTGGTAGTAGACGGAAGTTGGTTCTGACCCTGCACGACGCTCGCGACGAACAGGGTCGAGAATAGAAGCCAACTGCGCATTCTTTACTTGTCCGTGAGAGCAACAACTCCTGGTAGTTGAACCCCGCCGAGGAACTCGAGCGAAGCCCCACCCCCGGTCGATACGTGCGAGATCTTGTCGCTCAGCCCGGCGGTCTTGATCGCTTTTTCCGAATCGCCGCCACCGACGATCGAAATCGCGTCTGCATCCGCGACGGCATGGGCCAATGACATCGTCCCGACGTCAAACGGCTTCAATTCGAACACTCCCATCGGACCATTCCAGATGATGGTCTTGGCGGTCTTGATAACTTCGACGTAGGCAGCGATCGTGGCAGGTCCGATGTCCAGCGCCATTTTGCCTTCCGGGATCACGGTGACCACTTCGTTCTCGGCACCGGCCTTGAACTCCGCGGAGACAACGTGATCGGTCGGGAGCATGAGCTTCTTCCCGGCCTTGGCCATCAGGTCCCGGGCGAGGTCCAGCTTATCGTCTTCAACCAGGGATTTGCCGATGGGCTCGCCGCTCGCCTTTAAAAACGTATAGGCCATGGCACCGCCGATCATCAAGCGATCGACGACCTTAAGCAAATTCATAATCACTTCGATCTTGTCGGACACCTTAGCACCGCCGATGATCGCCACGCAGGGCCGTTCCGGGTTCGTCGTCGCTTTGCCGAGGTATGCAAGCTCTTTATCCATCAACAGTCCCGCGGCGGCCTGGGGTACGAAGGCGATCATTCCGACCGTCGAGGCATGAGCCCGGTGAGCGGTGCCGAAGGCGTCGTTGACGTAAACGTCGCAGAGGCTGGCAAGTTGCTTAGCGAACGCGGGATCGTTTTCTTCTTCTGCAGCGTGGTAGCGAAGGTTTTCCAGCAGCAGGATCTCGCCCGGCCCAGGCTTCAGCGCTTCCACTTCCGGGCCGACGCAGTCCGGCGCCATCACGACCGGTTGGCCGAGCAGTTCCGCCAGCCGAACCGCCACCGGTGCCAAGCTCATCTCCGGGTTCTTCACGCCTTTCGGGCGGCCCAGGTGGCTTGCCAAAATTAGGCCGCAACCTTGCGAAAGGGCATATTGAATCGAGGGCAGCGACGCCTTAATGCGTTTGTCGGAGGTTATCTCCTGGCCGCCACTGGTCAGCGGGACGTTGAAGTCCACGCGCATAAAAACGGTCTTACCCTGCAGATCGAGGTCACGAATCGACAATTTAGCCATATAAATCGGTTAGAACTCCGAGCGTAGCACGTCGAATATCATTCGCACGCCGGTATAAAACTGATCCAGAGGAATCCGCTCCGAATCCGAGTGCATCGTCGCCAGAATGTTGGCCGGCAATACCAAAGGGGTAAACCCGTACGCCGGGAGACCCTTCGTCCGAAACTTCGTCGAATCTGTTGAATACGGCACCAACATCGGCGTCACCTCCGCGTCCGGGTGGTACTTTAAAATCACTTTTTTCAGCGCCCGAAACAGGCCCGTTTCGTAGTTCGAAGTCCCCGGGTCGCCGGGCGGGGTGTTCGTTACCTCCAGCGTAATTCGCGGGTCGTTCATGCGGGCCTTGATGTCGCTAATGAACTCATCGGCGTTTACGCCAGGGAGCAACCGGCAATCGATAGTAGCCTCGGCGCCGGAAGGGATCACGTTGATCTTGGGTGGGTCGCCCACACCGCTCCGGAGGGTCGTCAACGTCATTGTGTTGCGTTGGATGGCCGAGGTGAATTTGCCGGCCGCGAACTCTCCGCCGCTGGCGGCTCGCATCGATTCGACGACCGCATTGGGCTTGGCGCCCTCTGGCAGCGCCATCGCTTTGGCCAACGCGGTTAGCAGAATCATATTCGCATTATCGGCGTTCGGTTGGGAGCCATGAGCTGCGGTGCCTTTCGCGCGCAGGCGGATCCACAGGGGCTGCTTTTCGGCGACCGATATGCCGTATACGAGCTTGCCTTGGCGGAAAACGTCGCGGGTGCCCAGGCCTCCCTCGTCGAGGACGTATTCGGCGTCGAGGTCTGCGCCGTGGTTGGCGAGCATCCAACGCACGCCCAAGTCGCCGCCCGTCTCTTCGTCGCAGGTGGCCAGCATCACGATGTCGCGGTCGGGCACCAACCCCAACTTCTTCATCGTGATCATCGCGATCATGTGCATCACCCCGATCCCTTTCATGTCGAGCGTGCCGCGGCCCCAGATGAACCCGTCCTTAATCACACCCCCGAACGGGTCCACGCCGGCCCAGGCAGCCCGGTCGACCGGTACGACGTCGAAGTGATTGAGCAGCAGCAGCGGTTTCTTCGCATTGCCCTTTCCCGGCAGGCGCGCCAGTAGATTCATTTGATTGCCGGTTCCCGCTTGATAGGTCTTGACGCTGATTCCCGCCGCCTCAAACTCGCGTTTCATGAACTCGGCCGCGGCGCGGGTGTCCGCGGGCGGGTTGATGCTCGGGATCTGGATGTAGCGCTGGAGCACGCTCAGGGCGTAGGGTTCGACGACGGTCCAGTCGGGTTCCGCCGCGAATAGCGGCAGGGCGAGAGCAAAGAGGCAAATTGTTTTCATTTATGGGACTCCGGGACGTTCGAAAGTTGGGGTGCAAGGCCGACGAGTTTGTAGGCTTCAAGGAGAGCGCCCACCGACGGGGCGTAGCGCGGCGGCGCGACATGGTTCCCTTCGACGACGGTGAGAAAGGTCGTGAAGTGATCGAGTAGAATTTTGCTTTGCCAGACGCCACCGATGGGAGCGACATGCACCTCGTCGCCCTCCTTGAACAGTTGATTCCGGACGGCCATCGCAAGCAACGTGAACTGGCGGGCCATGCGGGAAAGAATATCCCCCGCAATACGGTCTCCGTCCTTGGCCGCCTGATCGACCATGGGGGCGAAGGTGGCGATCCGGGAACGCGGATACTCTTCGGTGTACCAGAGATGCAGCAGTTCGTTCATGTCGTGGGCCCCGGTGGCGGCCAAGAGACGATCGTGCAGCACCGTTTTCGCCCCCCAACCTTCGTGGTGGCGAAGCGCGGCTCGCAGCGCCTGACGGGCGATGTCAAACGCCCCACCTTCGTCACCAAAGATATAGCCCCAGCCGCCAGCGCGGGCAATCCGCCCGACGGGATCGCAGCCGAAGGAAATCGACCCGGTTCCGCCGATGACGATGATGCCCGGGCCGCCGCCGGCCGCTCCAGTCAAGGCGATGAGAGCGTCCGTCGTCACGTGTAACTCGTCCGTCGCCAAAATCTGCCGCAGAATCTCGTGCTTATCCGCCGGGCCACCGCTGAAGCCGAGGCAGGCCGCGTGGAAACGTACGGTCGCGGAGTCCAGGCCAGCTTGCTGGCACGCCAGCGCCACACAGCCGCCAATCACCCGCACAAATTTCTCGCGGCCTTCTGCCGCCGACTTCACATGGTTGCAGGGCCCGTCCGTACCGCGACCGAGAATCTCGCCTTGGGCGTTACCGATCACGGCGATCGTGCTCGATTGGCCGCCGTCGACACCGAGATAGAGTGGTGTGGAAACGTTCACAATTAGTTCCTTATCCTATTCAGTTCATGGTTTGCGAGGATGCGATAGAGCCGCATGGAACCGCGGGTGCCAATCTCTTCGATTCCCCACGAGTCACTTCGGT
>JBKJLJ010000407.1:0-5267 GCA_046597015.1 Bryobacteraceae bacterium | reverse complement strand
TTCCTCGCGCGGCGGCGGGCCTGGTTTGTTGCAACGCTGGAACGCGGTCCGCTATCTATATAATTGAAGGTAGGAGTTTTGCATCTTGTATCGGCTAATCTTTATTGGCGTTAGTATGTTCGCGCTGTTGACGAGCTGCGGCAGTGGCCCGGATACGGTTCGCGCCGCCGTCAAGCCGGTGAGCACTCGTAAAGTCGCCGCCCACTTCAGCTTGAAGGACGCCGACGGCAAACCCCTCGTGCTGGCCGACTACAAAGGCAAAGTGGTTTTACTGAACTTCTGGGCGACTTGGTGCGGCCCGTGCAAGATCGAAATTCCCTGGTTCATCGAGTTCGAAAAGACCTACCGGGACAAGGGCTTTGCCGTCATTGGCGTTTCGATGGACGACGATGGATGGGCCGTTGTGAAGCCACACATGGCCAAAACTGGTATCAACTACCGCATGACCATCGGCGACGAACAGACCGCGATGAAATACGGCGGGGTGGACTCGCTGCCGACGTCCTACCTGATTGATCGCGAAGGTCGAGTGGCCGCCGTTCATATCGGACTCGTGAGCAAAGGGGACTACGTCAAAGATATTGAGGAGCTTCTCAATGCGGCTAAGTAACGTGGTTTTCCTGCTGCCGATGCTCCTTGCGGCGCAGAACGAATTGTTAACCGTCTCCGCGCAACCCGCCACGGGCAAGAAGTCCGAACCGTTTGTCGCCAAGCTGAACGTACAACTGAAGCCCGGCCTCCACGCCAATACGAACAAGCCGAACGACGAACTGCTGATTCCGTTGAAGCTGACGATCGACAAGGGCGGCTTCGACGTGGTGAAGGTGGACTACCCGGCCGGCAAGAATGAAAAGTACTCGTTCTCGGATCAGCCGCTGAACGTATACTCGGGCGCGTTCCAGATTGGAGTGACGTTGAAAGCCCGGCCCGGCACGGCCGCCGGCTTAGCGATGGCGGGCGGCAAGCTTCGCTATCAAGCTTGCTCTGAGACCATGTGCTTTCCACCCAAGACGGTGGATGTTCGGATAGCCGTGGACCTGCGCTGAAGACGCTCCTGATTCGGCCGGGGGCGATTGGCGATTGCATCGTCTCGCTGCCGGCTTTGGAGTATTTGTGCACCGAGTTCACCGAGGTCTGGGTGCCCAGCGCGGTCCGGCCGCTCATCCGCTTTGCGGATCGCGTGGAAAGCATAGCCTCTACGGGCTTAGATCTGGTGGCGATTCAAGCGCCGGAGAATACGATGGCCCGGCTGGGCGAATTCGATCGAATCATCTCCTGGTACGGCTCACGGCATGACGAATTCCGAGCCGCCGTGCGATCTCTTCCTTTTACGTTTCACGCCGCGTTGCCCACGGCCGATACCCTACACGCCGTCGACTTCTTCGCCTCCCAAGTCGGCGCGCCTATGGGGCTTACGCCGCGGATTGCCATGGGCCCCGTGGAACGACGCGAGAGCATCGTGATCCATCCCTTCTCCGGTTCGGCGAAAAAGAACTGGCCGCTGGAACGGTTTCGCCAATTGGCGGCCGCCTTGTCGGCGAAGGTGGAATGGACGGCGGGTCCGGAGGAGGACCTGCCGGGCGCACTCCGATTCGCTGACCTTTTCGAGTTGGGCCGCTGGCTAGCGGGAGCGCGTGGTTATGTCGGAAACGATAGCGGCATCAGTCATTTGGCTGCTGCCGTAGGTACGCCGGTGGTGGCTTTGTTCCAGGCTAGTAACTCGGGGGTATGGTCGCCGAGGCCGTCCCATGTTAGACTCGTTTCCGATGAGACTAGGATTTCTGCTCTGTTTCCTTTGTTCGATTTTCCTTACGGCGGCCGAGAAGAAGATTGAGACGATCGCCGGAAACGGCAAGGCCGGCTACGCGGCCGACCAGGTGAGCAACCCGTATGGCATCGCGATCGGGCCTGATGGGGCGCTGTATATCTGTGAGATCGACAATCACGTAGTTCGCCGCCTCGACCTGAAGTCCGGCAAACTGTCGACGGTAGCTGGCAACGCGCGGAAGGGCTATTCCGGGGACGGCGGCTTGGCGACGTCGGCGTCGTTGAACGAGCCTTACGAAGTGCGTTTCGACAGGGCCGGCAACATGTTTTTTGTCGAAATGAAGAACCATGTGGTGCGCCGGGTGGATGCCAAGACCGGGATCATCTCTACAGTCGCAGGCACCGGCCAAGCGGGATTTGCCGGGGACGGCGGCCCCGCGAAAATGGCCCTGTTGAACCAGCCGCATAGCATCCAGTTCGACCCCGCCGGAAACCTTCTCATCTGCGACATCCAGAACAACCGGATCCGCATCGTCGATATGAAAACGGGAATGATCATGACCTGGGCGGGCACGGGGGAGAAGAAGCCCACGCCGGACGGGGCCGCGCTGCAGGGGACGCCGCTGTGGGGTCCGCGTGCCCTCGACTTTGATACGAAGGGCAACGCCTACCTGGCGCTGAGGGAAGGGAACAAAGTGTTCCGGATTGACATGACGACGCGAAAACTCGTTCACTTGGCGGGAACGGGAGAGAAGGGGTACGCGGTGGGCCCAGAGCAGGCCAAGACGGCGAAGCTGAACGGCCCGAAGGGGATTTCCTGGTCTAAGGACGGGGGAGTCTACCTGGCGGATACGGAGAGCCATACGATTCGGCGGGTGGATTTGAAGAGCGGGATCATCGCCACGGTAGCTGGGACCGGAGCCCCTGGCGACGGGCCGGAGACGAGTCCGCTTGAGTGCAAAATGAAGCGTCCGCACGGAGTATTCGTCGATAAGAAAGGAGTCGTGTATATCGGGGACTCCGAGGCGAATCGGGTTCGGCGGCTGCGATAGCCGGTGTTTTCCTTTCTTTAACGTACAGAATACGGTTGATAGCGTTATGGCTTCGGCATAAATGGCGGACGCAGGCGGGCTGTAATCCCGCTCGTTTCATTGACGAGCAGTAGATGGTTCGCTTCTACCTTCGCAAACGTTTGCCGCGCGCCGCTAGGCCATCGGATCTCGACGTCGGCGGTCTTCGTTGCCCCCAGGCCGAAGTGGAGCCGGCGGTCGTTCACCGAGAGATAGCTCGACTGACTGAGTACTGCTTGCATTTGGACGTACGACCCATATCGAACCTTCACCTGCGCCCCAATCGCCGAACGGTTTGACTTAGTCCCTACAAGTAGAAGCTTCAGCCAATTCGCCGCCGGGTCGGCGTCATTCCGCAACAGCGAGACCGGCTCGTTCATATTCATGATCAGAATGTCCAGGTCGCCATCGTTATCGAAGTCACCAAACGCGCAACCTCGGCTCGAATGCGCCGCGGCAATCCCGGGTCCGGCTTCGTCGATCAACTCCTCGAAGGTGCCGTTGGGAAGCGCTCGGAAAATGATACGCGGGTTCTTGTAAGGGTATGCCGGGAGCTTGGCCTCAATCTCCGGATACACGGCCCCCGAAGCGACAAACAGGTCGGGGCGGCCATCGTTATCGAGATCGACAATTCCCGCGCCCCAGCCGACGTAGCGGGTCTCGACGCCCAGGCCGGACACCTTCGTAGCGTCGGTGAAATTGCCCTGGCCGTCGTTGCGGTAAAGAATGTGGGTGTCGTCCGAGAAGTGCGTTTTGAACAGGTCCAGATGGCCGTCGAGGTTATAGTCGCCCACGCCCAGCCCCATCCCGGCCTGTTCCATTCCGTCCTCATTCACGGCGACCCCGCGCGGCAGCGCCTCCTCTTCAAACGTGCCGTCGCGCTTGTTGCGGAAGTAGACGCTGGAGACCGAATCGCAAGCAGCGTAAAGATCGGGCCAGCCGTCCTCGTCGAAGTCGGCGGCGATGGCGGTGAGGCCATAGGCGCGGGCTTCGGCCAGGCCGGCAGCCTTGGTGACGTCGGCATAGACGCCCTTGCCGTTGTTGCGAAAGAGGAAAAAACGCCCTTGGGTGAGGCCTCGCGGGCCACAGTTCACCGCGATCCCCTTCCAATTACAGTTTGGGTTCTCGCCCGGCTTCGGAATCCGCGCGGGGTCGAAGTCGACGTAGGTCGATAGAAACAGGTCAAGGTGGCCGTCTCGGTTGGTGTCGACAAAGGTGCAGCCGGTGGTCCAATGACGTTGCGGAAGTAAAAGGCCGCACTGCTTCGTAACGTCGGTGAATGTGCCGTCTCCGTTGTTGCGATACAGGACGTTCTGGCCCCAGTAGGAGACGAAAATATCGTCGAAGCCGTCGTTGTTGTAATCGGCGACGGCGACGCCGCAAGCCCAGCCCTGGCGGGCGAGGCCGGCCTTCAGCGTTACGTCCGCGAATGTCCCGTCGCGGTTGTTCTTATACAGGCGATTGATCGCTTCCGGCGGGTTCGTTCCGAACCGAGCACCGGAAGGGATGAACAGGTCGAGCCAACCATCGTTGTCGTAGTCGAGGAAGGCGACCCCGGAGCCGGTTGTTTCGAGCAGGTAATCCTTGCGGTCAACCCCACCGTAGATGACCGGCGCCGAGAGTCCGGCGGCGGCGGCGACATCGGTGAAGCGGCTTTTGAAGGGCAGTCCGGAGGGCTTACCCTTGGGCTGCGGCTTGACGCCGCGGGAGGCGACGCCTTGAAAAAAGAGAGCGAGAAGGTCGCGGCGAGAGAAGGGCACAGGATCACTTCATCATGATGGATTCGTTGTTCGTTTGTCGCTGCAATTTGGCGACGCGGGCGAAGGCGAGCTTTGCCTCGGCTGGTCGTCCGAGGGCCTGGAGGGCGCGGCCAACCTGATAGTGTACGGGCGCTTCTTCGGGCGCGCGCCGGGCGGCGGTTTCGAGCAAAGGCAGGGCGGCCTTGGCGTTGCCGAGCAGCAACTGGGCCTTGCCGAGATAGTAGTGGGTGCCCCAAAGGTCGGGGCGGGCGGCGGTGACGCTGGTCAGGAGCGGGATGGCGGGTTTGGGTTCGTTTTCCTGAACGAGCAGGGCACCGAGGAAGTACTGAGCTTCGACATCGTTGGGGTTGTCGGCTAAGGCGCGGCGGAGAGCCGCGACGGCTTCAGCGGGACGGCGCAGGCTAACGAGTGTCTTGCCGATTTCGAGCGTGTTGCCGGACTGTTCGAAGCTCGCGAGGGCCTTGTCGAAGAGGGCGGCGTCGTACCACACGCGGCCTTCCAGATAATGCGCCTGGGCGGCTGGAAGAATGGCGTAGAGCTTGGCGAGGGTGGCTTGGGCGCGCGGCAGATCCTTCTGCTTGACGTAGGCAAGCGAGAGGAAATGGTAGACGGCCGGGGTGGGAGTGATCTGCTCCAGGGCGGTGGTCGCCGCGGCGACTTCGCCGGTTTG
>JBKJLJ010000298.1:0-3657 GCA_046597015.1 Bryobacteraceae bacterium | reverse complement strand
GTTGCGCCGGGAGAAATCGGCGAAGAAAGTGACGGAGATACGGGAGCGCTTGGAAGCGGAGCGCCATCGGGTGTTGCCGAAGAGTAAGACGGCGGAGGGGATTCAGTATGCGTTGGGCCAGTGGGGGCGACTGACGCGATTCTTGGAGTATCCGGAGTTGGAGTTATCGAATAACTTGGCGGAGAATTCGATGCGACCGGCTGTGTTGGGGCGAAAGAACTGGATCCACGTTGGGAGCGTGGAGGCGGGGCCGAGGGTGGCGGCGATTTTGTCGGTGGTGGAGAGTTGCCGGAGGATGGGGATTCCGGTGCGGCAGTATTTGCTCAGCGTGCTGCCGGGGATGAGCGACCGGAAGGTGAGCGAGGCCGCCGAGTTGACCCCGACGGCCTGGTGGCGGCAGCAGCAGGCCTAGCAGGCATTCAAAAAGTTCGCAAGGCTGGGGATGGTCGACCGCTTACGCTTCAATCTATACCTATGGAGTCTACCGAGTACTGGTGTCGTGCTACTTCCAAGGACAAAAACTCGGCGTAGTCATCCCGTGGCAAACGGCGGTCCAAGCCGACCGTTCATAGCGATATTTGCCTTGTGACGCAACTGCCACCTTATTCAGGCCAACACGCATCTACCCACATCTTTAGCGTCGTGCGGTTCCATGTCGGCGTGCGCCCGGTGATGTAGGGTTCAAGTTCCTTTTCGAATCGCGAGATAAATGTTTCTTGATTGGTCAGGCCCGCCTGTGCTAGGTACATGACGTCGCGGATGTCGCGGTCATTGCTCCGTTCCAATTTCGTCAGCGCGAGGTCGTGCGGTTCGAGCGCCCACAAGCGAACCTTGGGCCATACCGGAAGGGCGCGGACTAAACGGGACTCGTAGTAGTCCGGATACTTGGCGACGCCAACAGGGTCAATGTAGACCCGGTGCTTCTTCTGGAGCGGCGATCCCTTGCCCGCGAGTTCGGCGACGCGCTGGGCCGCATCAGGCGGGATCACGGTGAGTACGTCCAGGTCGGCCGTCTCTCTGGCGAACCCATAGTGCTGGCTCACGACGAACCCGCCAATGCAGTGGAAGTCGGCCGGCTCGTCGAGCGCGGCATCGAGGTCGGTTAGGAATGACCGCCACGGTTCGGACGGAAGGTCACGCGGCATTCTGAACATCCTCGGCTCGGAGCCTCGTCAACACGTTCCAATGTTCGGCCAGTTGCGTCCGATTAGCACGCATCCACTCGCGCGTCGCGGCGGGCATACCATCCCAGCACAGCGTGTCCTCTTGAAGTAATCGGGCCCGCTCCAATTCGCGGACCGCCAACCGCCCGCCGGGCGTATCGACACCTGCGACCTGCAAAAGGAAGCCCAGCCGGTTTTGCAGATTCTGAAGCTTGGCTTGACGCACCAGCCAATCGAAGTCCAGTTGATTCTGGTAGGTGCCAACCAGCCAAGGGAGCGCCTCCACGATGCGGGCATCGGCATCCGGCCGAGCAAGAACCGTAACTAGGAAGTCCGCGGCGCGAGGCTTGGGCCGAGACTTGGTAACGTGAGCAAATCCCGAGTACCCAAGAGCGCTCAACTGAGCACGGAGCCGGTCATCCGACGTTCCGCCCTCGTCCTTGCCCCGAGCAACCTTCATCCGATCTCGAAGCGCCGCCGTCAAAGGCCGCTCACCTTTTTCGATAAGCGACAAGTAAGGCTGTGACACGCCGAGCAGGGACGCCGCATTCACCTGCGTCAGTCCATTCCGCTTTCGCCATTGCAATACGTCCGCCATCTTGCGCCTCTTTATCAGACTAGCATGTAATATTACAAGTGGCGAGAGGCTGTCTTGTCCCCTATCGCCGGGCGCGTGGTCGCCACCAGGGAGTTTTAGCCAGAATGCTGTTTTCAGCATTTGCTGAAACGGCTGTCCACTGAAATCCGACTCGACCTTCGGCTCGGAAAGCCCACCATCGGAGCTCAAGTTCGCGCGTCACGCCACAGGCGATTCTTGACGCACCAGATTTCTTCTAGAGTGGAAACTCGCTCCGAATCAACGACATCCACGCCAGATTCTCAGTTTTGCACTTCCGCCAACTCCCGGCCACGCGGTGTGAAAAACTGCCGCAGAAAGTTCCTACTCCTTGGCGGCAACGGGAAGCCCCCCTGACAAACAGGAAACCCCCTCACAAATCGTTGGGTCACGGTGGCCAGCGCTCCTGCCGATAGTTCCTCCCCCACTCGATCGATCGCCTCCAGAACGACGTTCGCCGCACCATTGGCCTTCAATCCCTGAATTCGGAGACGAACGACAGAGGGTCCCGAAGCTCGGGCAAGCACCAGCAGATTGTGTAAAGCCGTATCGAGGGTAATTACGATGGATCCGTTACCGCCAGCATAATCGAGGATCTCCCGGTCAGACGATCAAGATATCTGCAACTCGGCTACGTGAGTGCAGTCGAATCCAGCTTCCCGAAGGATTTCCGCCGTGCCTCTTGAAGTACCTTGATCGAGCAGCCGCCTCTTCACGCAGTGCGAACGTCAAGCAAGCTGTCGTTCAGGCTCGCCGCGGCAAACGAGAGTGCCTGCCTCACGTCCTCCTCTTCGATTTCGGAGAATTCACGAAAGAGTTCTACGCGATCAGCGTCTATCGGAATTGCCTCAAGCACCCTACCCACCGTCAGTCGCATCCCTCGAACGCACGGCTGGCCGTTCATCATTTGCGGGACCGATTGTGATTCGGTCAAATTCTGCGAGGGTCATGGGGTAGTCTCCTCACTCCGATCTACGCTTGCACTGAACCCTGGTCAAACCCGACTTTGTAAAGCTCCCCGACAGGCACAGGCGCCCTTTCCGGATTGCCCGCGACCCCATTTTTTCAATGCAACGAGGCCCCTGCCCCACCCGCCAATCCTCATTTTCAAAACTCAGTCAATAACTCCCCCCGAATCAACAACATCCAACCCATTTTTTCACTTTTGCCACTCCGCCCAATTCCCCTCACAAGGTGTGAAAATAAAGCCAAGTCCTCATCTCCTCAATCACCTACAAAGAATTCCCCCACCCCCTCCGATCCGTTTTCGCCTTCTCGCCTGCTAGTCTTAAATCAAAGTTCTTCGGTCATTCTCGAACGCCCCAGCCAACCAGTTGGGGCGTTCGCTTTTTTACCCTGAACTTTTCTAAGGAGAACCCGATGGAAACGAACCTCACTGACGCCGAGAAAAAGGCCCGCCGCGCTGAAACCAACCGGGCCAACGCCCAAAAAAGCACCGGCCCCAAAACCGAAGCCGGCAAAGCCAGCTCCCGCCGCAACGGCCTCAAACACGGCCGCCGCTCCCAGTTCACCGACTATTCGAACTTGACCAACCCCGTCCTCCTCCCGGGTGAATCCATGGCCGAATACTCCCGCATCCTCGACGGTCTCATGGCCAAACTCAGCCCCCGCGACTCCTCCGAAAAAGAGATCATTTACCGCATTGCCGCCAGCCAATGGGAACTCATCCGCTTCCGCTGCATCCGCATGATCCTTCTCGAAGACCAGTTCCAAACCGTCGCCGACAAAATCCAAAACGACGTTCTCCCCTCCTGCGCCGGTGCCGTCGCCCTCGCCCGAGCCTACCAAGCCGCCTCCGGCCCCGGCGGAGGCTTCGCCGGCCTTCGCCTCGATATTGCCGCCGTCGAACGCTCCATC
>JBKJLJ010000217.1:0-8550 GCA_046597015.1 Bryobacteraceae bacterium | reverse complement strand
CAACACCCCATGCCGTAACCCCAGCTCCAACAGCTCCAGCTCCGCGCAAAACCCCTCCCCCTCCAGAAACTCAAGCTCCGCCTGACTCGCCACCGCCAACTGATTCTTCACCATCCGTAACACGACCCGCCGACCCACCTTCCCCCCCGCCACCTCCCGTAAATCCGCCCGCACCGCCGCGTGCAACTTCAACCCCCAGCCTCCCGTCGAAGTCTCCGTATACCCAAACCCGTGATAAGCCCGGACCTGATTCAACAACAACAGGCAAGCCGGAGATTGCGCCATCACCCGCGCGATCCGCCGCAAACCGTTCGCCACCATCTCGCTGTGCCCAAAGGTCGGACCATCTAACAGCGAACCAGCCAACTCCGCCGCCGGTGCCAACGCCGCCACCGAATCTACCACCACCAAATCCACACCTTGGCTCGATACCAACCGCTCTACCATCCGCAGCGCCTGCTCCCCGTCGTCCCCCTTCAAAACCACCAACTGCGAAACGTCCACCCCCAACTGCTCCGCGTAACCGGCGTCAAACGTACATTCCACATCCACCAGCGCCGCCGTCTGCCCTTCCAACTGCGCCGCCGCAATCACCTGCAACGCTAACGTCGATTTGCCCACGCCCGCCGGTCCAAACAACTCCACCATCCGCCCACGAGGCAAACCACCGATGCCCAGCGCCGCGTCAATGCCGATCGAGCCGCTCGGGATCACTCCCGCCACCGCACGTCCGCGCACACCAAATGCGGCTGCGTGCCGCAGTTCTGTTTGTAGACGGGTATCCCACAGGCCAAGTTGGCCCGTCAAACCCCGCGTCGAATTGTTTTCCATACCAGAGCCTCTTTAGTGTCCACCAAAGACCCCAATTCTGGCTCTCAGAAAACCCTCACCCCTCTCTAAGACTTGCCTGCCGCAAGTCCCCCTATCCGCGTGGGGTTGTACCCGCCTCTACCGGCCGAAATTGTCCCATCAACAGATGCAAAGCCAACACCCCCGTCAAATGGAACAATCCAAACGTTAGAAAAATCGGCTTATAACCAACGATCGGAATCAACACCCCGGGCAACCACGTCGCAAACAGCACCCCACCCAGACTACCCGCAAATCCCCCGATACCCGTCACACTCGCCACCGCCGGCCGGGGAAACACATCGCTCACCACCGTATACAAATTCGCCGAAAAGCCCTGATGCGCCGCCGTAGCCAAGCTCATCAACGCAATTGCCAGGATCGGGCTATCCGCCAAAACACTGCAAACCGCCACCGGCATGCAAGCCGCGCAAATCAACATCGTCACCTTCCGCGCCTTGCCTACCGCCATCCCTCGGCGCATCAAATACCCGGATAGCCAACCCCCACCCACGCTCCCAATATCGGCCATCAGATAAATCACCGGCAACACCCAACCCACCTTTTTCATGTCGAACCCCCGTACGTCATACAGATAAATCGGTAGCCAATAGCTGTAAAACCGCCATACCGGGTCGCTCAAAAACTTCCCCAACGCAAATCCCCACGTCTCCTTCTGCCGCAAAGCCTCCATCCAGCCAATCACCGGCTCGGCCTCCGACGCCGTCACGTCCGAGACGATGTACGCCCGCTCAGCGTCGTTGACTGACTTATGATCTGCCGGCAACCGATAGCTGAACCACCAAATCACCATCCAAAGAAACCCCAGCGATCCCGTCACCAAAAAACAACCCTGCCACCCAAACCCGGCCACCATATACGCAAACACCGGCGGCCCCACCATCGCCGCCACGTTCGTTCCCGCGTTGAAGATGCCGGTTGCAAATGCCCGATCCCGTTTCGGGAACCACTCCGCCACGCTCCGTATGGCCGCCGGAAAGTTCCCCGCCTCGCCCAAACCCAGCATCCCCCGCCAAAATCCCAACTCCAGTGGAGTCTTCGCCAGAGCGTGCAAAACTGCCGCCACCGACCACCAAGCCACCGCCACCGTATACCCGATCCGCGTCCCGTACCGTTCCACGAATTTCCCCATGATCAAAAAGCCGATCATGTAGGTCATCTCGAATGCCAGCGTCAGCCGCCCGTACGTCGGGTCGTCCACCAACATGTCCTTCCGGATCTCCGGAACCAGAATCCCGAAAGCGATTCGATCCAGATAGTTAATCGTGGTCGCCACGAACAACAGCGTCAGAATCCACCAGCGAACCCGAGTTGGAGGCATCAGGCAATGATACACTCCCCGCGCTTGCCTGCCTTCAGTCCCCTGCCAACACCGTCACCCCAAGGCCAGGAAACTCCCGAAACCCCTGATCAAAAGTCACCAACCGCCGGCCCTTACTCACAGCCATCGCCGCCAAATACCCGTCGTTCACAAGCTGCGGAGTCGGCTGCGCATACCGCCACATCGCGGGGAGAATAGACTGAATCCCCTCACCCTCCTCCACCCAAGCAACGCGATCGTCCCCCATAACGTCGTCTAACATCCGCCAACCATCCGCCGCGCTCATCGTCTCCTCACCCATTACGCGGCGGGTGGCCAACAATCGAATCACGCTAAGCTGCACGCTCCGGCAAATTCCCAACTCCCCTGCCCGCAGCCCATCACGCCAACGCGACGCCGCAACGTGATGCTTATGGCGAACGGCAAACATCGCGAGCAACACGTTGACATCAACCAAACAGGAGTTCATCTAGCTCTTCGCTCGAAAACACAGGAATCTCCGGACCACCCGCAGTCCCCACCGTCGGCCACGGACGCCGCGCTTTCGCCTCCACCTTACCCCCAGACAACTTCATCTCCAATGCCATCACGAAAAACTCGCGCATGCTCTTCCCCTCTCGTGCGGACTCAACCTTCACCCGCCGCATCAATTCATCCGACAACTCTACCGTGGTCCTCATATGCCATAATTATGCCACGCCACTCCCCTCTTCACAAGTGCCGCCCTCAAAAAGCATTTCATCCAACTCCGCACCCGAAAACACAGGAATTTTGGGACCATCTCCACTCCCCACCGCGGGCGGCTCTCGACGCACCCGAGCTTCCCCTTTCCCTACGGTCAACCTCAACTCATTCGACAACTCACCAGAGATCTTCATATGCCATCATTATGCCATATTCCCCGCCCGCCCCAACCGATCCCGAATCCCATCCCACTCTCCCCCCTCCGGCACCGCCTCCACCACAATCTCCTCCAACCCCGCCGCATCCAGTAAATGCAAAGCGTCATACAACCCCGCCGCGTATCCCCGCGCCTCCGCCGGCAGCCGAACCGCCATCTCCGCCTCCGCCTCTCGCGTATGCCATAAATACCCGGACGCCAACCCCGGCTCCCCCACCCGCAGCTTGGTCACCGGAGCGTAATGCCGCGAATGCATCCCTGGAGACGCATGCGCCTCTCCGTCTTCCGTCTCTCCCACTAATTCCACCGGCCCAATCAGCCCCTCAATCTCCGCCCGGCTCACCATCCCCGGCCGCAATAACACCGCCCGCCCCCCCACTAGCGACAACACAGTCGACTCAATCCCCACCGCACAAGCCCCCCCGTCCAGCACCATGTCCACGGCATCGCCTAATCCTGCCCTCACATGTTCCGCCCGCGTCGGCGACAAACCCATAAACCGGTTCGCACTCGGCGCCGCCACCGGAACCCCCGCTAACCGAATCAACTCCGCCGCCACCGCGTGCGCCGGTTGCCTCACCCCCACCGTCCCCAACCCCGCCGTCACCCCATCCGGCACCACGTCCTGCTTCGCTAATACCAGCGTCAGCGGGCCCGGCCAAAACGCCTCCGCCAACCGTTGCGCCGCTTCCGGCCACTCCGCCACGACGGTCTGCGCCATCGCAATATCCGCCACATGCACAATCAACGGCGACGTAGCCGGCCGGCCCTTAGCCTCATAAATCCGCGCCACCGCCACCGGGTCGAGAGCATTCGCCCCCAACCCGTATACCGTCTCCGTCGGAAAAGCCACCACCCCCCCGGCCCGCAACAGCCCCGCCGCCCTCTCTAACTCAATCCTCGGTATCATCGTCCGACCCAGCCACCTTCCCGGTTCGTTTCCAAACCAAAAACGCGTGAATCAACTCCCCAATATCCCCATCCAGCAACCGGTCCACATCCCCCACCGACTTCTTCGTCCGATGGTCTTTGATCATGCGATACGGCGCCAACACATAACTCCGAATCTGGCTCCCGAAGTTGATCTCCATCTTCGTATCTTCCAGCTTCCGCTCTTCCACTCGCCGCTTAGCCAGCTCATGCTCATACAACCGTGCCTTCAACTGCTTCAACGCCGTCGCCCGGTTCTTATGCTGGCTCCGCTCGCTCTGGCATTGCACCACGATCCCGGTCGGCATGTGCGTCATCCGCACCGCTGACTCCGTCCGGTTCACATGCTGGCCCCCCGCTCCGCTCGCCCGAAACACGTCGATCTTCAAATCGTCCGGCTTCACTTCGATGTTAATGTCATCGTCCACCAACGGAATCACAAACACACTCGCAAACGAAGTATGCCGTCGCGCCGCCGAATCAAACGGAGAGATCCGGACCAATCGATGTACCCCGATCTCACTCTGCAAAAGCCCGTAGACGTTCTCACCCGTAATCTCCACGGTCGCCGACTTAATCCCCGCGCCTTCGCCCTCCAGCCGATCCGTCACGTCGCACTTAAAACCGTTCCGCTCCGCCCACCGCAGAAACATCCGCAGCAGCATCTCGGCCCAATCCTGGCTCTCCGTCCCCCCCGCCCCCGGGTGTACCGTCAAAATCGCGTCCCGATGATCGTTCTCACCGTTCAGCAACATCCCGGTCTCCAACTGGCCCAACCGCAACGTCAACCGCTGCAGACCCGCCTCTATCTCAGTCGTAACGCTCTCGCCTTCCCGGCCCAACTCGAACAGAGTATCTAACTCGTCCGTCATGCCCAGCACTTCGGTGTCCTCAGAAACCGCCTTTTCCAGGCGCTTCCGCTCCTGCATCACCCTTTGGCTCGTCTCCGGAGAATTCCAGAAACCCGGTGCCGCAATCACCTCTTCGGTCGATTCCAACTGTAACCGCTTCGCGGCTGCGTCAAAGATAGCTCCGCACAGCGATGGCCTGCTGGCGGAGCGGACTGTACTCCCTATCAAACTCTTCGAGTGTCATCACCCTGCTATTTTAACCTGTCCCGCAAAGCCTGCTCCAGCGCCGGACTCTTCATCCCCGCCTTTCTAGCCTCTTCCACTGCCTTTTCAACCCCCACACCCTTCTCTTTTGCCTGAAAAAGTCCCCACACGTAACCAACCCGATTCGACGACGCGCAATGCAACACCACCCGTCCCTCCCGCTTCGCCCCCGCCAATAGCTTCATCAGTCCCACCAACTCCTCGTCCTTCGGCGGGGCCGGCGCTAAAAACGGGACGCTCACGTACCGCATCCCCGCCTTCTCCACGATCGCCTTCTCATCCATCCCCAACTTCGCCATCTCATCGTCCGTCCGCAGATTCACTACGGTTTTCACGCCGTCCTTTCCATACGCAGCCAACTGTTCCGCCGTCGGTTGACCACTGAACACCACATTCTGCCCCCACAGCGCCATCGCCGAAAGGGAAACCATCAATAAATTCCGCATGCCCAGAGTGTCTCACACAACAAAACCATTTCTACCCGGCAATACCAATCTGTGCCGATCGCTGTGTTTTACTCAAAGAATGCCGCGTCCCCCCGCCACTCTCCTCTTATCCCTGTTCCTACCACTTATCAACGTGGTTCCGGCCTCGGCCCAGTTTCCCCTCGAAGAGACAACCATCGCTCAAGTGCATCAGGCGTTCGCCGACAAGACACTCACTTGCCGCGAACTGGTGTCGCGCTACCTCGGACGCATCGCCGCCTATGACAAAAACGGCCCCGCCCTCAACTCGCTCATTCGGCTCAATCCAGCCGCCGAAACCCAAGCCGCCGAACTCGACCGTCGATACGCCGCCTCAGGCCTGACCGGCCCTCTGCACTGCGTCCCGGTCATCGTCAAAGACAACATGGAGACCGCAGGATTGGCCACTACCAACGGCGCACTGGTCTTTGCGAACTACATGCCGCTCCAGGATGCGTTCCAGGTCCAACGAATCAAAGAGGCCGGCGCCATCGTCCTGGCCAAATCCAGTTTGGCGGAATGGGCGTTCAGCCCCTATGAAACAGTGAACTCCATCCTACCCGGTTATACGAAGAACCCATATGCCCTCGATCGCGTCAGTGCCGGATCCAGCGGCGGGACGGCCGTCGCCGTGGCCGCCAATCTGGGTCTGGTCGGCTTGGGTACCGATACAGGGAACTCGATTCGGGGGCCCTCCTCGCATCAGGCGCTCGTCGGCATCCGGTCGACCATGGGACTGACCAGCCGATCGGGTATCTTTCCCTTGAGCATCCTCGCCGATATCGCTGGTCCCATGACGCGCACGGTCGAAGACGCGGCGCGAGTCTTCAACGTAGTCGTCGGAGCCGACCCGCGGGACCCCGTCACGGTCTCCCGGCCAGCGTTGGACTACAACAAAGCGCTCGACCGAAACGCGCTCCGTGGTGCCACCATCGGCATCCTGCGGCAAGCGTATGAGCGTTCGACCACCGACCCCGAAATCGCCCGCGTGTTCAACGCCGCCGTCGAAGACCTACGCCGCGCCGGCGCCCGCATCGTCGATCCACTACAGGTGGAGGGGCTCGATGGACTGCGACCTGGAGGCGCCTGCCAGGGCTTCAAGTACGATTTAAACGCGTTCTTAGCCGCTCGCGCCGGACAGGTACCGGCGAAGGACCTCGCTGCCGTCCTCGAGTCCGGCCAGTATCACCCGAACAATAGCCGAAGGCTCGAAACCGCCGAAAAGGGTCCCGCAAACGGCCCGGAAACTCCCGCCTGCGAAGCCAACCGGGCCCATCGCGAGCAGGTACGAGTGGCCGTTTTAAAAACCATGGATTCCCTCGGACTGGACGCCATGATCTATCCCACCTGGTCCAATCCACCCCGACTCATTGGCGACCTCAACACGCCGCACGGAGATAACAGCCAGTTCTTCTCGCCGACAACCGGATTTCCGGCCGTCAATGTTCCGATGGGGTACACCCGCGGGCAAACGTTGCCGATCGGCATCACGATTTTCGGCCGGCCCTGGTCCGAGTCTCGGTTAATTGGCTTGGCTTATAGCTATGAGCAGGCCACCCGTCACCGTCGTCCCCCGGCGTCCGCACCGCCACTTCGGTAAGATAAGAGGATATGGGCAAACTTATCCTCTCTGTTAGTCTCTGCGCCGCCACCCTCCTCGCCGCTAAACCCGCCTCCGTAACCTATCATAAGGATGTTCTACCCATCCTCCAAGCCAAGTGCCAAGGTTGCCATCGCCCCGGTGAAGCCGCCCCCATGGCCTTCCTCACCTACCAACAAACCCGCCCTTTCGCCAAAGCCATCCGCGAGGCCACCGCCGTAAAGCGCATGCCCCCTTGGTTTGCCGACCCCCACGTCGGTAAGTTCTCCAACGACTCCTCCCTCTCCGCTTCCGAAATCTCGACCCTCGCCGCCTGGGCCGAACAAGGCGCGCCCGAAGGCAACGCCAAAGACGCGAAACCGAACCCCACCTTCGCCACCGGCTGGCGGATCCCTAAACCCGACCTGATCCTCGAAGTCCCCGAACCCTTCGACATCCCTGCCTCCGGCACCGTCGAATACGTCTACACCATTGTCCCCACCGGCCTCACCGAAGATAAGTGGATCCAGTTCGCCGAACCGCGCCCGGGCAACCGCGCCCTCGTCCACCACATTCTCGCCTTCATCCGCGAACCCGGCTCCAAGTGGTTCACCGAATACCCCATCAATAAACCCTTCATCCCCACCAAAGGCAATAACAAAGGCGGCCCCTCCGCTTATATCACCGGCTTCGCCCCCGGCACCATGCCCTACGCCCTCCGCCCCGGCCAAGCAACGCTCCTCAAAGCCGGTTCCGACATCGTCTTCCAAACCCACTACACCGCCAACGGCAAAGCCGGAACCGACCAATCCAAACTCGGCCTCGTCTGGGCGAAAGCGCCCATCACCCAGGCCGTCCACACCCTTTGGCTCCAGAACAACCGCTTCGTGATTCCTCCCGGGGCTGAAAACTTCCCCGTCTCCACCGCCGTTACTCTCGGCATGGACGTCGAAGTCCTCGACCTGACCCCCCACATGCACGTCCGCGGCATCGCCACCGAGATGAAAGCTCTCTACCCCACCGGCGAATCGGAAAAACTCCTCGCCGCTAAGTACGACTTCAATTGGCAGCTCAGCTACGAGTACGCCCCCGGCAAAATCATGCCCAAGGGGACCCGTCTCGAAGCCACCAACTTCTATGACAACTCGGCCAATAACAAGAACAACCCCAACCCCAAAGTCGAAGTCCGCTGGGGAGAGCAAAGCTGGGAAGAGATGATGCTCAACTTCGTCCGTGTAGCCGTCGCCCCCGACGCCAAACCCGGATCTCTCATCGCTCGCCCCGCCCCCAAACCCGCCGCGGAATAGTCTACTCCTGAATTCACTCCCGCAACCGCCGTATCATCTTCGTCACCTCCTGATGAGTCTTCC
>JBKJLJ010000154.1:0-4102 GCA_046597015.1 Bryobacteraceae bacterium | reverse complement strand
CCTCAACGTCCAACGCGAACTCGCCGCCGGCTTCACCGCCACCGTCGCCTACGTCGCCTCCAAGGGCTCCAAGCTCGCCATCCGCAGCGAAGCCAACCCCGCCCTCTTCCGCGCCGGCGCCACCACCGCCAACATCAACTCCCGCCGCATCTACGCCCCCAACTTCCAAAGCATTCTTAACTACCAATCCAACGTCAACTCCAGCTACCAGTCCGTCCAAGCCACCCTCAACAAACGGTTCTCCAAGGGCTACACCATCCTCGCCAGCTACACCTACGGCCGATCACTCGATCTGAGCTCCCTTGAAGTCGACGGCTTCAACGGCCAGGACCCCCTCAACATCGGTGCCGACAAAGGCCTCTCCGATTTCGACATCCGCCAGCGCTTCGTCTCCAGCTTTCTCTGGGACATCCCCGGCCCCAAAACCGGTCCCGCCAAATGGATCCTCGGCGGCTGGCAGACCAACGGCATCTTCGCCTCCCAAACCGGCAGCCCCATCAACATCGTCTCCGGCAGCGACCGCGCCCTCTCCGGCACCGGCACCCAGCGAGCCAACTTAATCGGCAACCCCTACCTCCCCTCCGGCCGCTCCCGCGATGAGCAAATGGCCGGCTACTTCAACCCCGCCGCCTTCGCCCTCCCCGCCCTCGGCACCTACGGCAACTTCGGCCGCAACGTCCTCCAGGGCCCCGGCACCTACAACCTCGATTTCGCCATCTTTAAAGGCTTCCGCTTTGCCGAACGCCGCGAACTCCAATATCGCTGGGAGATGTTCAACGCCCTCAACCACGCCAACCTCGGCAATCCGCGGGCCAACATCGGGGCCGTTCGACCCGGCCAGATCGATTCCACCTCCGCCGCCCGCATCATGCAGATGGGCCTCCGTTTCGTTTTCTAAAACTACCGCCCAGTCCCCGCGACGTCGTTCTGGAACCGGTACAACCCCTTGCCGGCCGTGACGTACAGCGTCTTCATCTCCGGCCCGGCAAACGTGCAGTTGGTCACGGTATCTTCCGGTACGCCAATGAACTTCACGAGTTTTCCATCCGGCGAGAATACATGGACCCCCGCCTTCGTATCCAGCGTCTCGGTCGTCCCGCGCTTCTGATGCAGTCCCGCCACGGCGTATAGGTTCCCTTTCGTGTCCATGCACATCCCGTCCGCGCTGCGCCCTGGAAAGAAGTTGTGGAACACCCGCATGTTGCTCACCACCCCATCCGCCCCCAAATCATAAGCCCGCAGCATCCGTGCCCCGCCCTCCTGATTGTTCGCCTCCACCAGGTACAGCGTCTTATCATCGGGAGCAATCATCACGCCGTTCGGCCGCTGCACCTCCGGACTAGCCAATAACCGCGTCAGCTTCTTGTCCGTATCGATCCGGTACACCGCGCCGCCGATCATGTCCGTGAAGTAAAGCCGGCCCTTCGCGTCCATCGTGACATCGTTGGGCCCCACAAACGGTTTGCCCTCGTAGCTATCCGCCAAAACCTCCACCTTGCCGGTCTTCATATCGGTCCGCGTCACCCGCGGCTTCATCACCACCTCAGCGTGCGGAGAACCACCAAACTGCGCCCCCTTTAACGACGCCCCTTCGCAGGCCACCAACCGCCCTTCCCCGTCGAACAGCAATCCGTTCGCCGTATTGCTGTTCTCGCGGAACGTGCTCAGCTTGCCGTCCTTGGACAGCTTCAGGATCCGCTGATTGATGATCTCCGAGAAATAAATGTTGCCCTCGGCATCCGCCGTCGGCCCCTCGGTAAAGGAGGTGATGGTGGCCGCCGTAGCTTCCAGCCCGGCAACCGAAACCGGCTTCTCGGGCGCCGCGGCGCATCCGGCCAGCAGCAGGAAAGTCAAACAGAGGGACGTTCGCATAGGCGCTAATCATATCGCGTGCCGCCCTAAAAAAATACTTGACAGACATCGGCTTAGATAATATATTGGAGTAGAGATTACATCTCAGGAGGAAATCTGACATGCTCATTCACAAATTCTCGCCCTTCAACACCTGGAACGATTTCTCCGTTCCCTTTCGACTGATGGAGGACTCGCTCAAACGCGCTGCCGACGAAGCGAACCCGGCTGCCAAGCCTTGGATTCCCGCTGTGGATATTCTGGAAGACGAGTCGCAACTCGTCATCACAGCAGACCTTCCCGGTCTCGATCTGGCCAAGATCGATATCCGTCTCGAAAACGGCACTCTGATCGTCAAGGGCCAGCGGGACATCGCCCCGGCGAACGAGCAAACCAGCTATCACCGCATCGAACGAACCTACGGCCAGTTCGCCCGCTCGTTCTCGATGCCGGACACGGTCGATCCGGAAAAGGTCGCCGCCGACTATAAAAACGGCGTCCTGCAGATCACCCTGGG
Organism: Bryobacteraceae bacterium; assembly: GCA_046597015.1. Classification (GTDB taxonomy): domain Bacteria; phylum Acidobacteriota; class Terriglobia; order Bryobacterales; family Bryobacteraceae. Next base: position 1,734 of record JBKJLJ010000154.1, on the reverse strand, counting down.
CAAAAAGGAACTCGCCAAACCGCGAGCCATCCAAGTCCAGATCAGCTAACTCCATCCCGCCGCCCGGGGCCAACTGCCCCGGGCGCACCCGTAAATATGGGAAACTGGGTGAGGCCATGAAAACCACCCTCGAAATTCCAGATGCGCTGTTCCGTCAGGCCAAGGCCGCTGCCGCCGAACAGGGTGTTCCTCTGCGCGAACTCGTCACGGTCGCCCTCGCCGAAAAGCTTCGCGGCCCAACAAACGCGCAGAAGCCTTGGATGAACAGCTTCGGCAAACTCCGCGGCCTGCACGCCGAAACCGCCCGCATTGACCGGCTCATCTCCGAGGAATTCGGGGGACTAGAGCCAGAAGATCGCTTGTGATCCTCGACACGAACGCCCTGTCCGCCCTCGCCGATGGCGACCCTGCAATCTCGCCCTCGCTCGCTCAGGCTGACGAAATCGTTCTCCCGTCAATCGTCCTCGGCGAATTTCGATACGGGATAAATCAATCGCGGCACCGCCTCCGCTATCAAGCGTGGCTCGCCGAGCTGATCGGCGGGTGCCGAATCCTCAACGTGGATCGCCTCACCGCCGATTCCTTCGCCATCATCCGCGCCGAACTCAAGAGCCAAGGCCAGCCCATTCCTGCCAACGATCTCTGGATCGCCGCCCTCGCCCGCCAACACCGCCTCCCCCTCCTCAGCCGCGATCATCACTTCGACGCCGTCGCTGGACTCCGCCGCCTCACTTGGCTTTAAACCCTGCGATAAGATGGTGCCGATGCTTACACGTCGCGCTCTCCTCGCCGCCCTCCCGGCCCTCCCCCTCCTCGCCGCCCGCAAACGTTCCGCCCTCATCATCGACGGTCAGAACAATCACGCCTGGGCCGCCACCACTCCCCTTCTTAAACGCTATCTCGAAGAGACCGGCCTGTTCACCGTCTCCGTCTCCACCTCGCCCCCCAAAGGCGGCGACATGCAAACCTACCGCCCCAAGTTCTCCGCCCACGACGTCGTCGTCCTCAACTACAACGGTGAGGATTGGTCCAAAGAAACCGAAGCCGATTTCGTCAAATACGTCGCCTCCGGCAAAGGCCTCGTCGTCGTCCATGCTGCCAACAACGCCTTCCCCACCTGGCCCGAATTTAATGAGATGATCGGCCTCGGCGGCTGGGGCAATCGCACCGAAAAAAGCGGCCCCTATCTGCGCTTCCGCGAAGGAAAATGGGTCACCGATACCCAACCCGGCCGCGGCGGCAGCCACGGCGACCAACACGAATACATCGTCACCCTCCGCGACCCCAACCATCCCATCACGAAGGGTCTCCCCCCCGAGTGGCTCCACGCCAAAGACGAACTTTACGACCGTCTCCGCGGCCCCGCCAAAAACGTCCACATCCTCGCCTCCGCCTTCGCCCCCAAAGCCAAACGCGGCAGCGACGAAAACGAACCCCTCATCATGGTCCTCCCCTACGGCAAGGGCCGCGTCTTCCACACCTGTCTCGGCCACGGCGTCGACGCGATGTCCTCGGTCGACTTCATCGTCACCTACCAACGCGGCACCGAATGGGCCACCACCGGCAAGGTCACTCAAAAGCTGCCCGCCGATTTCCCCGGCAACGACAAAGTCTCGGTCCGGCCTTAATCATTGACACAGAGGCACAGAAGAAGATACGCTCCCGTAAATGACCTCCCGCCGCTACTTCTTCTTCGGCTCCCTCCTCGCCGGTGCCATTCCTACCGCCGGTTTC
>JBKJLJ010000225.1:0-2506 GCA_046597015.1 Bryobacteraceae bacterium | reverse complement strand
GTTTCGGGCTCATAAACGGGAATTCGGGGTTCGGCGCAGACGCGTCCGAGGATGCGCAGGCCTTCTTCAATCTCACGGGGTTCGAGGCCGGCAAAGCTGAGCCGGAGCGAATGGGGGGCCGGGGTACTGACGGCGAAGACGGAGCCGGGCAGGTAGGAGACGCCGCGGCGGCAGGCTTCTTCGAGGAGGGCAGCGGCGTTGCGACCGGCGGGGAGTTCGACCCAGAGGTTCATGCCGCCTTCGGGACGGGTGAAGCGGGAGCCGGGGGGGAGGTAGGTCCGGCAGGCTTGCAGAACGGCATCGAGACGGGCGGCCCCGGAGGCGCAGATCTGTTGCCGATGAGCGTGGAGGCGGCCCGACTCAGCGAAGCGGAGGAGGACGGCTTGGGAGAGTTGATCGGTGTGCAGATCGCACCATTGGCGGATTTCGATGAGGCGGGCGATGGTGGCGCGGGGGCCGATGATCCAGCCGACGCGGAGGCCGGGGAAGGCGGCCTTCGAGAAGCTTTTAAGGACGAGGACGTTGCCGTGGGGGTCGAGTTGTTTGAGGGCGGGCAGGGGAGTGCCGATGTAGCGGAGGTCGGAGTAGATATCGTTTTCGACGATGACGCAGGAAGCGTCGTGGGCGAGGTCGATGAGGCGACGGCGGTCGGCGAGGGGGATGGTGCAGCCGGTGGGATTCTGGAACGACGGCGTGAGGACCAGCATGCCGGGGCGCTGATGGGCCAGGACGCGTTCGAGGGCAGCAAGGTCGAGTCCATCTATGGTCACGGGCACCGGAATCGTGGTGAGGCCGGATTGCGTGAAGGCGTTGCGGATGCCGGCGTAGACGGGGTCTTCGATGGCGACGGCTGAGGGGCGGTCGGCGGCGATCATGCGCTGGAGGAGGTCGAGGGCTTGCTGGCAACCCGAGGTGATGAGGACATCGTCGCCGGGGTTGGCCATGCCGCTGAGACGGGCTTGTTCGAGGAGGTACTGACGGAGGGGGATATAGCCCTGGGGGGAGCCGAGTTGGAGGATCTGGGAGACTTCGGGGGAGTCGAGGACTTCCAGGCAGGATTGGCGGAAGGCGTCGACGGGAAAGAGGGCGGCGGAGGGCCGGGAGGTGGTGAAGCTGATGGCGGCGGTCGGGAATGGCCCAGGAGTGGCCTGGATTGGCTCAGGAATGGCGGTTCGAACGAAGCTGCCCTTACCGACGTGGCCCGAGAGGAGGTGGCCTTCGTCGAGGAGGGCGTAGGCGGCGGAGACGGTAGCGCGATTGAGGCCGAGGTATTGGGCTAGTTCGCGGGTGGCGGGGAGGCGTTCGCCGCCTTTGAGGCGGCCCGAATCGATGCCCGCGCGGAGCCAGGCGGCCAGTTGGCGGTAGAGGGGTTCGGTCGAGTTCGCGTCGAGGGCGGGTTTGGGGAGCGCGTCCAGCACCATCCAAAGCGTACCATGCTAGGGCCAAGGTAGTCCAATGCTTTGGAGATCAGCTGGTGGCGGTTCGGAGCGGGGTTGAGTTGGCTTTGGTTGGCTTCGGATGTTGGTGGTTTTGGCAGCTTCGGCGGGATCCGATGCGTGTTTGCAATGACTTACGCGGTTTTTGCCTAATCGTTGGCGGAATTTAGGCGGCGATTTGGCTCGCCTGGGGCTCGACGGACTGACAAGGCGAGAGTTGCTCGCCGGGGCGGTGCCGGGCTTGAGAGGCCGGTGCGCTTTTTTAAGGAACTGCGGGCAACGGAGACCGGAGCGAGCGAGTTTCTGATCATTTGGTGGACCGCTCCGGTCCCTGCCCGCTTCTGATGGTTTGGTGGACTACTCCGATCCGTGCCCGGAATTGAACGACCGTTTTCGGTGTGGGCTTCGGTTGGCTTCGGTTGGCTTCGGATGCTGGTGATTGAAGTCGTTTTGTTGTGTCCGAGTTATTTATTATCAACGACTTCCGTAAATTGGACAGGTCCGAGGCAGGGGTATCGCGATGCCGAATGCGTGGCGCGGAAGGCCCTTGCCGAGCCCTACGTTACGCGGGCGGGAGGTTCTGCTGGCTGGAAGCCCGACGGGAGGGCAAGGCGAAGGAATCACGGTGCTCAGCGTTGGCTTTGGTTTGCTTCGGATGGAGAGTTTTCCGGCCGTTTCAGCGGGTTCGGTTCCTGTTTTTCCAACGACTTACGTGATTTGTGCCGCGGGGCAGCGGGCGGAACTTCTTCGGGCCTAGAGAATGGGTTATGGATACCAGTGAAAGCCGGGGTAAAAATAGGAACGCCCCACCGGGTGCGGTGAGGCGTTCCAAGATTCCCAAAAGAGCTTTGATTTCAGACTAGCAAGCGAGGCGACGAAAACGGATCGGAGGGTGGTGGAGAATTCCTTGTAGGTGTATGAAGGAATACGGGCTTAGCTTTATTTTCACACCTTGTGAACGTATGAGAGCGGGGCTTTAAACTCTACCGATATGATGGCTCCAGCGAGCACGAAGGAGGTGCTGCCAGATATGGAACAAGAAGATTGTGCCGGATTAGATCTGCATAAAG
>JBKJLJ010000034.1:0-15119 GCA_046597015.1 Bryobacteraceae bacterium | reverse complement strand
GCGGCCTATTTGGCGCGGGCGAAGCGCGCTACTCTCGCGGTGGACGAACCCAAGAACTAAGGTATTGATTAGCACCCTCGCCGAACCGACCGTCCGCGTCACTTCGCGCGGCACCGCTTTCTTCGATTCTAACTTCTCCCTCCCAAAGCAGGGCGGGTCTATCAATGGACCCGCCCTGCTTTTTCGTCACCGGGCACCGGGCCCGACATTATACAATTCCATTCAAAAATGTTTTAGGTTAAAGTATTCCTGTGAAGGTGTATCCGCGGATTCACCAAGGAAGGAGTGCCACTTGACAATTAGATCCCTCATTTTCTGCGGGGCCGCAGCGTTCGCTCTCTCTGTCCCCACTCTTGCTCAGAACATGACGTGCACCGCCACCCCACCCGCTGCGGCGACGGTCCGGCAAGGCGGCGTAACAGAGTTAGTCGGCGATATTTTCGTTAGTTGCACCGGCGGTACTCCGGTCACAACCGGCGCGTTTCCCACCGTGAACGTCAGCATGTTCTTCAATACGGCGGTAACAAGCCGCATCGTAGCATCCGGAGCGCCACCCATCACGGAGGCAGTCTTGATCATTGACAATCCGACTTCGCTCCAGCAGATCCCCTGCGTCACTGCCATTTGCAACAACACGGACACCATCTTCCAGGGTCGGTACGAGTCGTTTAACTCCCTATCCTGGTCGAACATCCCGGTAAACCCGCCCGGTCCCGGTGCCCAGCGTATCCTGCGCTTCAAAAACGTGCGCGTCAATACGAATAATCTTCCGAGCAACGGCACGGCGATCGTCTTCTTGTCCGTTACCGGCGCAGCAGTTGGCTCGTTTGCCAACCCGCAGCAAACCGTCGCCGCCGTCCGCCCGGGTCTGACCCTCGAACTCCGGTCGCCGACCGATACAGCGATGGCCAGCGCAGTCAGCTACGTCGCGTGCACCAGCAACAATACCGAGTTAGCAACCAATAATGTTGGGGCCTATTCCACGCCCGGGGGACGCAGCCTGCTGCTGAAATTCTCAGAAGCCGCATCCTTCTCGAACGCCTTTAAGCGCCGACTGGCCAGCACAACGCTCGCCGAACCACTCGCCGTCCTGTCCCAGGATAATTCAGCGTTTGCATACAACTCCGAGAGCGGCTTCACCAACACCACCTTCCCTGCCACCAACGGGCTAAACCGGATCGGGATCGCCGACAGCGGTACCACCCTCCGTGCCGTCTTCACGAACGTCCCCTCGAATGTAAAGCTGTTCGTCACCACCCGCGAAGTACTCACCGGTTCCACCCTCGGCGTCGACGCTTCGGCCTCCACGAAAGCGCGTTTGACCGGAACTCCCGGCTTGCCCTTCACCCCGCTCCCGAATGACTCGGCCGCCGACGGCGGCCTGCGCCTCGTCCCGCCCTCCGGCGAGGTCAACTGGGAAGTTCTCGAAACGGATTCGAACGCCGTCGAAGCAATCTCGTTCGGCGTAGTCGTTGCCTTCACCGGCGCCCCCCAACCCACGGCCGGCACCATTAGCGTCGCGGGCGGCTTCGGCCCGCAAACGGGCGGAGCGGCCGCCTCTTCCACCGACTTGGTCCCTCGCCACGCCGGCATGTCGACCCCTGCTCCGGCGTTTGTCATTAACGCCTGCCGTACCACGTTACTCTTCCAGTTCCTGACTAACCAAGCCGGGTTTGATACTGGCCTCTCGGTGAGCAATAGTTCCAGAGATACGTTGGGGACACTTCCGCAAACCGGGAGATGTGTCGCCACATTCTTCCCCACCCCGTTCACCCCGGCCAACCAAGCGCTCTACCCACCGCTTACGAGCCCCGTTCTCCAAGGCGGGGAACAATGGACGTTCACTGTTTCCGCCCAACGCCCGAATTTCCAGGGTTATATGATGACGACCTGCGAATTCCAGTTCGCTCATGGCTATGCCTTCATTAGCGACTTCGGTAGCACCAAACTGGCCCAGGGCTATCAAGCGCTCGTGGTACCGGATCGTCTCCGCGTCGCTGATCCGATGACCACCTCGGTCTCCGGGTCGGGCGAACAACTCGTTCACTAGAGCTCCCTTTTTTGCATTCCTCTGCACCGGGAGAGAAGGCCGTCAGCCTCCTCTCCCGTTTTTTTTTGCACCGAACTCCCGTCTTGTTAACTCTGATCATCACGGCTCGAAATAATGCGGAGCTGACGGTTCACCACTGTTTTTGGTGATATCGTATTAAGTCTGTTGGGTTCTATCTTCGAGTTCTACCTTCGAGTTCTATATTCAGTTGAGGGACGGCAAAAGGATGCGGCTGCTGCTCACATGGTTTATCGCAGGAATGGTCGGGAGCTTGAACGCTCAAGACCTGACCACGCAAGTCCGGACACTCGAATCACAGGGCAAATCCGCCGGAGCCAGGGATCTTCTCGCTACCGCCGTTCGTAATGCGCCCAACGACCCGGTTTCGCTGTCTTTCTATGCAGAATTCTTGGACCGGCACGGAGACCCGGCCGCTCGAGACGCCCATGCCAAGCTACTTACCTTGCTCGAAAAATCGGGCGGAGACCGCAAGCAAGTGGCCCGGCGACTTGCCATGCTCGATCTTCTCGCCGGAGATTCCGCCGCCGCTTCCCTACACCTGGAAGCCTACAGGAAAGCGGGCGGACAGGATCTAGCAACCGCCCTCCCGGAAAGAAAGCCGCGGAACACCGGCCAGGATTGGACGACCATCGACATCCCTGGACCGTTAAAGTCATTCAACCGGATGGCGGCACTCTCCCCGGACCTACCCGAGGAAGAAATCCTACCCGCCCTGGCTCGGAACGTAGTGACCAACGGCTACCAGGCCGCCAACTCGTCAGAAGGTTTAGAGCAGACCGAGTATTTAAAACTCGTCGTTCGCTACATGGGGCAAGCCCGTGAACTGGCCAAGCTGGCCGGCGAAGCAAAGGCCATCAAAATTGATCAGTGCGATTCCGCCATCACCGGCGACCTCTTGAAGGCCCTGGGATATCGGATGCGCGGCGCTTGTGGTGCGGAAGTCGTGCTCGAGACCGTCAACGCCTCGCGCGCGTTCTTGACCATCGATTCGGGATTTCCCCTTGCGGAACTCGAAACCGCGCTGCGATCCAATCGCCCCTTCTCGTACCCCTTTGCCTCGACGAAAGTGCCGATTCTCTATGATTCGGTTTACTGGTTGGGAGCGAAAGAGAAAGTACAAGGCGAATTCATCGATTCCTTTCTCAGCGATCCTCAACTCTGCCGCTTGTACCTCGGTATGTCGAAGTTGGACCGGGAAACTGCCGACAAAATGAAGGCCGGGGTCCCGGTCATGCGCCTCAAGGCCTTCTCGCACGTTCTCGATTTCTTTGGCGGCATGTTCTACATCCGCAACGGAAAAGCCGTCGTGCCCGGCGGCCCCAAGGCCGAAGCAATCTGGGCCGAACTTGCCGGCGCCTCCCCGTCGGACCCCGCCGCATTCTTTGAACGGCTCGTCGCGAAAGACGACGGCTGGCTGTGCAGCTACTTCGACTCCATCTCCCGCATCTCTGGCCCGGTCCAAGAGTTTCTTACCCAACCAGATCGGCTACGACGCTACTACGGAGCCGTCAAGGGACGCCTCACCAGCCCCGGCCCGGCCCGCCCAGTCTTCCGCGCCAATACCGACCTGCTTCTGTTAACCACCCGGCTCCGCCTCGAGGCCGACGGCAAACCTCATGTCCCTGGGAACGTCGAAATCTGGAAAAACCTCTTCATTAAACATCCTCATGGCAAGTACGACGGGAAACTGACGAAGGCGGCAACCGGCTGGAAAGAATCCGATGACGTGATCGAGGCCTTGTTTGCTTTAAGCCGCAAAGCCGTCGAAAACGAACCGCTACGCATCTACATGGCGCTCAGCGATATGAATCGCCGCCGGGAGAAGCCCTTGCTCCCCGCCACCGTCGATCGCCTCGCCCGGGAATATCGCGCCTTCGGTGCCCAGTACCCGGTCCTGAACGAAACCCCTCGCTTAACGGATGCAACCATCCTCGCCTACCTCGACCTGCTCACGGCCGAAGCGGGTATCCGCGATCAGGGTGTGCGGGCTGACGCGGCCGGAACGCTGCAAGCCCTCGTCAGCTTCTGGCAGATTTTCATCCGTCGCGGCACCATCCCCCAAGCCGAAGCCGACAAGGTATTCGGACAGGTTACTAGCCCATTCGCGAAAATAAAGTCGAACAAAGACGTCTTCGCTGCCGGTGCCGAAGGCCTCAAAGTACTCCTCACCGCCACCAAATCGCGCCCCGAGATGTCGGCGCAGGACCGCATGCTCGACTTGTTGGCCGGCTTCGATGAGGAAATCGAAAGCGACTCCCATACCGCGTTGGTGCAGGAGCAGATGAAGATTTTCGAGGCACAACGCCTAGTCTCGTTGAAGGCGATTCTCGATCTGGCCGACCATTTGGATGCCCTCGCCAAAGGCGGTAAGGTGGACCCCGCGATTGTCGCCCGGGTCGCCCAGCGCCTGGCCGAAGTCCAGCTCCCGCGCGCTGGCTTATCGGGCGTCGAAAAGAACGCCCTGCTTTTCGGCTACTGGGCCGAACGCCACATCGAAAATCAGCGGAAACTAAATCTGCGGGCCGCCATCGAAAGAGCCGCGGGGAATCCCGAAAAATTGGCGGACATCAAGGGCTCCCTCGCTCCCCTGCTCCGTGACACCCTGGTCGGCTTGAATTACGCCCACTTCGCGCCCCCGGGTGCCCAGATTCTCTACACCAACCCGATATTTGTCCGCAGCCACGACTTCCTCGGGCTCCAAGGCACCAATCAAACCTGGCGCCACACCGAGGTCGTAGGAAGTGGCTGGCCCGCCAGCGCCGGCGGACGCCTAGTCGGATCTCTCGTCGGACTCTCCTACGCCTTGGCCGAAGCCGAACAAAACTTCCTCGTGCCCAGCCGCGAACAGGCTCTCATCTGGGGCGATCTGGTGCCGCAACTGATTCAAAGCTCAAAAATACCCCGCTATTGGGAAGTCACTCCCGACCAACTCCATTTCACCGCGCTCCATCTCCGCTTCGCCGACTCCCTGTTGGCGGAGAGTGTCTTGAGCCCAACGCTGCGGGAACGGGTCGTTGAAGTTCTGCAACAGCAGGCACCTCCCGCGCGGGCTCGCCTCGTCGGTCGACTCCTCGCCGACGGCGATTTGCTGAAGGCGCTCGAAAACGTTACCCCCACCGAATCCTTCGTTCTCGCCATGCGGACCATCGGCACCGACGGGCTGGGAGATCAGGATCTGTCGGGCGAAATCCGCAGAATGGCCAAAGCCACTCCGGAGTCGAACAACTATGCAGCGATCTCGAAACTCTTTGGCACCCCCAAGCCCACTCTAACCAATAGCTATCAACCGGAACTGCTCTTCCTCCGCACATTCCCCACCCTGATGGGATACTCGAGCCGCGTCATGGCCGAAAGCTGGGAGTCGAGCACCCTCTATTACGCTTCTATCGCCGACGCGCTGTATCTCCACCCCGGCCAACTCAACGTAAGCATCCCCGAGTGGACCCGGCACACCGTCGAACGGATTTTCGCCACTCACCTGGAAGATTGGCCCGCCCTATTGCGGAGCCTTCGGAACGTGGGTCACGACGCGATCAACAAAAACACCAAACCGGCGACCGCCGCGGGTCTCAATTAAAATCTCAGTTCAGGAGGATGTTGTGAAGTCTCTTCGCAGCATTGTGGCAATCGGAATTGGTCTCACGCTCTCGAGCGGTGCCGGCGTATACCTGTTAGCCCAGGAGCCGAGCCGTCCTACGTTTCGGGTGAAAGTCGACATGGTCGTGCTCGGCTACACCGTCACCGATAGTAAAGGTCGATACGTCAACGGATTGAAACCCAAAGATTTCAAAATTACTGAAGACGGTATCCCCCAAAAGCTCAACACTTTCGCCGAGGGCAATAAACCCGTCATGCAGGTCATGGACGACGGCTCCATGAAACCGCTCAACCCAGGTGGTGACACCGACAAAGCAGGCCCGGACGTGAAGTCGGATGCCTTCGTAGGGACGAACGTTTTCGTCCTGTTCGATACCTCTAACTATATGTATCGAGGTTTCGTTTACGCTTCCGACGCCATCGCCGACTTCGTCCGCGGACTGGACCGTGCCGACTCGGTTGCCGTCTACACCTTCTCCCGCAACCTCACCCGCGCAGCCGACCTGACGAAAGATCGTAACAATGCCATCCTGGGCCTCCGCAAAGCGGTTGCTGGGGACGACGCCGCGCTATACAACGGGCTGCTACTAACGCTCCGGGATGCCGCCAAGGTACCCGGGCGAAAAGTCGTAATCGTGTTCTCCAACGGTCCCGACAACGCTAGTATGGTCGCCCCCGACGACGTGCGGGCCGTAGCCGAAGACGAAGGAATTCCCATCTACGTCATCTCGACCGCCGAAGCCAGCCGCGACGCGATTTCCAGCAGTGTCTTCAAACGCATCGCCACCCGCACCGGTGGGAAAGCGTACTTCGCCAAGACTTGGCAGAAACAGGTGGAAGCCTTTGAATCAATTCGGGAGGACCTGGGCAACTCGTACACGGTCACTTATTATCCCCAAACCAACCCAAATGATGGCTTCCGCAAAATAGCCGTCGAAATCGTTGGCGACGTTGGCAAGAAATATCGCGTCCGGGCTCGACCGGGTTATCGGCCGAGCCGCGGATTCTAGATCCGGCTTGAAGCAAGGCGCGGGGGAGTTGTTTCAACTCCTCGGCGCGAGTCCTCTACTTGCCGTTGCCAGCGTAGTTAATCGTTACGGTGTCCTTGGCCGTTCCTCCCGCCGAATCGGTGACCGTCAGTTCAAATACGGCCGGGCCAAAGAGTAGGAATTGGGCGGTCGGAGTCGCGGTCGTCACGCCTGTAAGGCCGGCATTACCGCTCAACACGGTCCACGAATACTTAAGCGGCTTGGCATCGAAAGCAACAGAGGCTGTGCCATCCAGAAGCAGAAACTGCTGAATTGTAGATGCATCTTTCGGTCCGGCGACGGCCTTAGTCGCCGCTCCGCCACCTGTACCCGGAGTAGCAAGGCAGGAAGTAATGAACGGCCCCGCGGCTGCCAGGATTTCCTGCATCGTTTTCGCAGTATCGAAGGCGGCCGGGAAAGGAATCGTGAGTGAGATTAGATTCAGGTAGGCGGCGTGGCGAGCTTCCACGGTCGCAATGGTCGCTCCGGCGGTGCGGAGCGCCGGGCTTTGGATCATGCCCAAGGCTCCGTCATAAGCCATGACACCCGTATTTTCAAGCAGGGCCGCCACCGATACGAAACCATCGAAATTGGTGTACCCGAAGTTGTATTGGCAGGGATCAACCGGAACGCCCCCCAGACTCCGAATCGTCGTCTTGAGGGTTTCGACGTGGGCATTCTCGTGGTCTCGAATCGCTTTGAAGTTGTCAAATACGGTGGCGCTAATCAGATTCCCGACCAGCGGAACATAGCTCGCCCCGGTAAAGTCACTGGCCGTGAAACGAGCGAGTCCTTGGTTGTAGAAGGCCGCTTCCAGATGCTCGAGCGTAAGCGCGAAGTTCAGGATGTCGATATCCGTCACCGGTGCGGGCGCGGTCTGAGCCAGCGCCGGGCGACCGGTAATCGTGACGGCCGAAGCGCCGATCCCTAAGGTCAATGCGCCAGTCGTGAAAAAATTTCTCCGTGAGGAACGGGGGAGGATTTGCGGTGTGGTTTCCATGATATTGTGTCCTTAAATTGAGGTCTACGATTCCGTTCTACGCTGGGCAAGACTTGAAGAACGGGGCAGCGGCTGCCACAATCTCCGCCATCGTCTTCGGCATATCAAACGCCGCAGGCGCAGCCAAACCGTTGTTCAGGACGTTCAGGTAACTCGCATGGCGCGCCTCGACTGTCGCGATCGTCGCCGCGGTGGTCCGGATGCTCGGACTGTTGATCATACCGATCACGCCGGTATAGGCCATGACGCCGGTATTCTCCAGGGTTTGAGCGACCTTCAAGAAATCTTCGACGCTCGAGTAACTAAAATTGTAAGTGCACGGCGATACGGGAGTGGCACCAAAGCTGCGGAGCGCTGCAGTCAAACTCCGAACGTGGGTGTTCTCGTGAGACCGAATCAAACTCAGGTAAGCGTATACTTCGTTAGCGGTCACGTCGCCGAGCTTGGCAAAAAATGGCGCTTTGGCGAAATCGGAAGAGGAGTACTGAAGAAGTCCCTGATTGTAAAAAGCGGCCTCAAGGTGCTCCAGCGTCAACGCGTAGTTCAGGATTTCGAGGTCCGTGGCCGGTCGTGTCTGGGCGGGAAGCGCGGTGGCGGCGATTAGGCCTCCGACCACGGCTACAGCGATGGCGGAGGCTGCGTCCTGGGTTGTTCGATTTGTTTCGAGGTTCATTCTCTTTCCTTTTAAAATAAAGTGGTACGGCGAGCCTGCGAGAGTCCAACCGTCTTTAAGAGGACGCGATGAATCGACAAAGTGTTAGCGCCTTTCCTTCGTGCCCCCATCACCTGAACTCGTTCGGTAATCGGATTGCCACAACTCCATCTCTATAAGGGGCCAGAAAAGGTGGCTATCTCATTGAAAGGGACGGAGTGCGCTACCGGGGCGTAACCCCAATCCCCGCAGTGCAGTCCAATTCCTCGCCCATCTTCCCGCGGAAGGACAAATCCTTATTCATCGTGAGGCCCCACCGACGAACGTACCCGCCCGACCTGCCGGCTATCGTCGCGCCCCGTTCCTGATGCAAGGCGCTAGCAAGCGGTCAGGCGGTGCCACCCACCTCGGCTTACGCTCTGTCCTCGTGCTCACAGGATCCCCCTAAAGGGCGCAGTTGCCGCTGTAAGCAGTACCGACGGTTCCCCGCGCGTCAGTAACCTCTGGCCGACTTCCCCTACCAACCCACCACGATCGTCGAGTCGATTGCCGTTCTAATCCCCATGCCCACTTGGTTCGCTTGGGGAACGATCGAACCGATCCCAGGCCTCCGCTAAGCGGATCCCCCGGCCTGGGATCCTTGTCAAGACCGCCGCAAACAACAAGTGCGCTAGAATCGTCGCCGGTTGAGGCGTCATCCGGGGAATGAGCGGGTTCAGCGTTCGCAAAATCCCATTCTGGAGAACCCAGTACCAAAGGAAACCGGCCCCCACCGAAGCCAACAGAACCAGGACGAAAGGTCTGAGCCGACCGATTGCCAAAGCGATCACCGCTCCGGCTAACCCGCCCAGGAACAGATGCAGCGCCGCGCCCGCTAAACTTGCCTTCCCCAAACTCATCCGGAAGACTGCGTTACCGTAGATCGCCGCGCCCCACAAATTCAGAATCGCCCACCACTGCTGCCGCTCCACTAGCGAGTCCAAAACAAACCACAGCAGCATCAGCCCAGCCCCTAGAATCCCTGTTTCAAGCCCAGCAAAGAGAAGGTGCGTGCGCTCCACCGGCACCACCGGGGGAGCGGGAACGAGCGGCGCCAGCACCGGCAAAGGTGGCGGCGCAACCACAAACGGAGGCGGAGCGGGAGGCTCATCCGGCTGTGCCGGTGGCGTTGGGGGAAAAGTCTCCATGCGAACTTCATATACTAACAGGGTGGAAGCAAGGCGCGTAGTCATCACAGGGATCGGGGCACTGAGCCCAAATGGAATCGGGCGCGAACAATTCTGGCAATCTTGCAGAGAGGGCCGTAGCGGGGTCAAAACAATCACTCGATTCGACCCTTCCGCCTTCGCCGTACAGATCGCCGGAGAGATCACAGACTTCGACGAGAACGCTTGGACGGACCCCAAAGAGCGGCCCCACATCTCACGCGTTACCCCACTTGCTCGCGCCGCCGCGGGAGAAGCCCTCTCCCACGCCGGCCTCCATACCGAAACCATGTCTATGGATCAACTCCGCGGAATAGGCATCGTCCTTGGATCCGGCGGTGGCAGTCAGGAGTGGACCGAACAACAGTATCGACACTGGTTCGCCGGCGAGCAGAAACAATGCAGCGTCTACGTCATCCCCACCTCCACCATCGGCACCCTCGCCAGTGAAGTCTCCATGTACTTCGGCTTCCGCGGCATGTCCCACGTCATCTCCACTGGCTGCACCTCTTCGACCGATGCCCTTGGCTACGCCTTCCGTCAAATCCAATGCGGCATGATCGACTGTATGCTCGCAGGCGGAGTCGATTCTCCGTTGGCCCCACTCATTCACCGCGGCTTTCAGCTGATGCGCATCATGACTCAAAGCTGGAACCAGGAGCCGGCCCGAGGCTCCCGCCCCTTCTCCGGCGACCGTGACGGCTTCGTGGTCGGCGAAGGGGCCTGGATGTTTGTCCTCGAAGAACGCGAGCGGGCCATCGCCCGCGGAGCCACTATCCTCGGAGAGATCGGCGGCTACGGATCTACTTGCGAGGCCTACCACCGCGTTCGGCTAGAAGAATGCGGCGAAGAACCGGCCCGCGCGATGCGGATGGCTCTCGACGAGGCGGGCGTTGCGCCAGAGGGTGTTCAGTACGTGCATTTTCACGGCACTTCGACCCCGCTGAACGACCGCATCGAATCGCGGGCAGTTCGACTCGCCTTCGGAGACCATGCCTACCGGCTCTGTGGCTCATCCGTGAAAAGCCTCATCGGCCATCCGCAAGGCGCTAGCGGGGCCGCCGGGGTAGCGGTATGTCTGCTCGCCATGCGCGACGGGGTCGTGCCTCCCACTATCAACCTCGAAAAAAGCGACCCGGACTGCGATCTCGATTATGTTCCAGGCGTCAGCCGCCGTCTCGTGATCGAAACCGCCGTCGCCAATTGTATCGCCTTCGGAAGCAAGAACAGCGCTCTTTGTCTGCGCCGTCCGTCGTAGAAGCGTGCCATCCGCTAAACGTAAAACATCGTCTGCTCCGAGCCGACACCGCGAGGGAGCGGGCCGTAATCGGACACCCCAAATCCTGCGTGCCGGTCCGCCGTAATTCGAAGGCTCAGGTTTCCCTGTTGAATGAAGGCCTGCGCGGATGTGCAGCTTTTATAACGCAAACCACGCCCAGCCCTGTCCGTCGTCCGCGAACCGCCAAAAACCCGCAGCCCCTACTCCGGCTTCTCGGGCGGCGGCCCGGCCATCCGCAGAGCCTCCGCGTCAGCCTCCCCGTCCTCGCGAGCCTTGGCTTCGGCCGAGTAATAATACGAGTGGTAATACGTGTACCGGCTGTACAGTTCTCCGCGACGCGCCCCGTTCACCGAGATCCCGAGCACATTGTTCTCGCACAATGACTGCATCGCGCGCGTGACCGAATCGATCGTCGTGGTCCCGATCCGAACGACGAGCAGCGTTCCGTGGCACATCGTCGAGAGCAGGTTAGCATCCGCGGCGAATAGCAGCGGAGGCGTGTCCAGAACCACCCAGTTAAACACCGAAGGCAACCGATCGACCATGCTCTTCACTTCCCGCAAGTTGAGCAGTTCGAGAGGGTTCAACACCGCTTCCCCAGCTGGCATAATATACAGGTTCGTACCCGCAACTTTCTTGATAATCTCATGGAGTTGCGCCCGGCCCAGGAGGAAATCCGTCACGCCTGGGCTGCGATCGACCTGGAAAAGGGTATGGACAATTGGCCGCCGGAAATCGAAGTCGCCCAACAGAGTTAGGTTCCCTGCCAAATGCGACTGGGCCAGCGCCAAATTAACCGCCGTAAACGATTTTCCTTCCGCAGGCGAAGGCGAAGTCACCACAATCGAGTGAATCGGACTCAAACTCTGCATATGGTTTAGCCGGGTCCGCAATGTGCGGAACTCCTCGCTCGGCGCTTCGCTCGGACGAGTTGGATCAATCAAGTGCGCATCGGCAAGCGGGCGGAATGGAATCTCTTCGATCTTCTCCAGGAGACCCTGCAGGTTCACCGGATCATTCACCATCGCCGACGCACTTTGCATCGCCTGCTGGGCATACGCGGGTACCATCGAAGTCGGGGGCGGTAATCCCGCGGCGGGCTGAAAGGTTCCTGCGCGTTCCGCGCGGCGCAATGCATCGTGAACTCTGCTCATGGTATTAGTTTCCCGTCCTCTATCCTGTTACGGCCTGTTCGCGATGTAGTAGTAAAAAGCCCCGCCCATAACCAGCCCGCCGATCAAAATCGCTGTTGACCAGGCCAGTAAGGTCAACCGCTTGCGCCGCTTCACCACTAAATCTTCTTCGAGCAGTGGAATCGAACCCAAGACCGTCAGTTGCGTGTAGGCCCGAACGTCCTTCAGGTTCTTTAACGTCGTATCCTTCATCTCGCGAACTCCCACCAGAATCACCCCCAGAAGCAAACCGATGACGGCACCTGCACCAATAATCACTCCGCGTTTCGGCTCCGTCGGCTCCGTCGGCAGCGAAGCGTCATCAAGGAGTTCCAGCATCTCGCCTTGTTGGCGCCGTTCCACTTCCTGTCCCCGCTTGGCGTCGCTCTGCTTGGCCAACATCTGCTGATACTCTTGCTTGGAACTTTCGTAGTCCCGGCTTAACGTCAGAAACTCCTGGTCTGCCATCGGCGTCGAACCGATCCGCCCTTGAAAATCACGAACCTGAGCGTTCAATCGCGTCAGCTCCGCAGTATAATCCTGAGCCTCGGTCACCTTTGCCTGAACCAGCGTCTCCATCTGCCGCAGCGTAAGATTCATCGCCTGCATATCCCGCGTCTGCACCACCGGCCTCGAAACTGCCGCCGGCTTTGCCGCTGGCGGCGCAGCCGCTTCCGCCTTTGCCGCCTCCTCTTCTCGCTTAACCAATTCCGCCCGCTGCCGCCGCAAGTTCTCCACGTTTCCCTTCACCCTCACCACGTCGGGATAAGAGTCTTTGTACAGTTCGCGCAGTTGAACCAACATCTGCTCGGCGGTTTGAATTTCTCGTTCCAACGTCACCAGCCGTTCATTAGTAACACGCGCCTTGGCGACCTCACCAGAACTAGGGTTCGCACTCGCAGCGGCTGCTGCCATCGTCTGGTTATACTGCTCCCGCTGGAGTCGGATCTGCGATTCCAGCATCAGCTTTTCCTGATTAATCCGCTGAATCGCCGTGTTCAGCGTAGTAATTCGGTTTTCCACGCTCTGCAGCGCCGAAAAGTTCATCGCTCGTTCATCCGGCAATCGCCCCGCGTTCTTCATTCGAAACGCGGTCAAGGACTGCTCAATCTGATCCACCCGATTTTTTGCCTTCGTCACTTCCTCAGTCAAAAACTCAGTCGTATTCTGCGTAATACTTAACTGAGAACGCGTGTTCTCACTAATCAGGCGGCTGACAATCTCTTTCGTTACTTTCTGCGCTTTGTACTTATCCTCGTACTTAAAACTGACCGGGAACGCCCCCGCCCGCGAAGCCTGCCCTTGGGCGGTCGTCACCTGTCCGAAAAACAGGTCCTTCGTCTTCATACGGTCAACCACATCTTCCAGCGGCAAACGACGACGGTCCTTCTCATACAAATCCAGCGTTTGAATAATGTT
The DNA here is from genome assembly GCA_046597015.1 of Bryobacteraceae bacterium. Lineage (GTDB taxonomy): Bacteria > Acidobacteriota > Terriglobia > Bryobacterales > Bryobacteraceae. The sequence continues at coordinate 1,696 of JBKJLJ010000034.1, read as the reverse complement.
CACGAGGGTCGCCCGGCTCACCACCTGCAGTTCAATGCTAAGAATCCGCTCATTGAGCATCTGATTTAAACCCGACTGCACGTACCGCTCGGGCACTGTGGCCGCCGTTACCCGCACAATCGCCGTCGAAACATACGTATCGGGCCACAAACACGCCACCACCGTCGCAATCACGATCCCCGCGAAAAGAGGACCCAAAATCCACGACTTGTGCCGCCGCAGCACGTCGACATAGTCCTCCATGTCCATCGAACGACGGCCGACTTCAAATGTTTCCTGCGCTTGCATCCCGTTCCTCGCTCTTCAACCTTTACTGCTCTGGCTTTACTTCTCTTGCAATTCAATGACCATCGCCCCGTCCACTGTCCGTGCCCGCCTACGGAACGTAAACCTGGTCGCCATTCTCGATGAGGATATTCTGCTCGAGCTTTTTGCCCTTCATTACCTCATCGTAATTAAACTTGATTCTCTGACTGCCGCGCAGAATAACAATCTTCTTCTTGCTGGCATACTCCCGCAGCCCACCTGCGGCATTCAACGCCTCAAGTATCGTGATCGGAACCACCAACGGGAACATCCCCGTCTTATTCACTTCGCCAACCAAGTAAAATTTCTTACTGCCGACGCGTAGGAGCGATACGCTGACCTCCGGACGATTCAGTTTCTCCGCATACGCCTTCGTCACATCGTCCTTCACCTGATCCAGCGTCATCCCTTCAACCTTCAAATCCCCCACCAGCCGCAGCGTAATCTTACCGTCAGGACGCACCACAAATTGCCCACTCAACTGGTCTTCCCGCCAAACCAGAATCCCAATCACGTCCTCCGGTCCCAGCTTGTAGCCCTTCGGATCCACCGGCGCCGCCGTCTCCAAACCCACATTCGCGTTCGGCGACTTCACTTCCTGAACCTCCGCAGGTTCCTTCGGCTTCGGGGGCTTTTGCGCCATTCCTACCACCGGAAGCATCAGCGTCCATACGAGCATCAAAGCTCTCAATTTGTTCTGTCCTTGCATTAGACTTATCTCCGTTGTCGCTGAAGTGGCTCGGATTCCGGCTCAATCCCAGCTTGCACTGCCTTACCCGCTATTGTATACCACCCCATTCGTTCCACAAGTTCCAGTTCTTCCCGGCCATCGCCCTTAGCCCGAAAGACTAACTGCTTCTGCTACAAAGGAATGGGACAAACACTTGATGCCTTCTTCTCGCTACCACCTCGCCAAGACCGACCCGGAAACCTACAGCATTTCCGATTTTGAAAGAGAGATTAAAACCGTCTGGAACGGGGTCACCAACCCCCAGGCCGTCCAATCCATCCGCGCCATGCAGAAAGGAGATAAAGTGTTTATTTACCACAGCATGGGAGACTCCGCCATCGTCGGCTTGGCTCGCGTGGACTCCGCCTCCCGCCCCGACCCCGAAAACCCCAAATCCGCCGTCGTCGACCTCACCTTCCTCCGCCGCCTCGATCCCCCCACCACCCTCCACGCCGTCAAAGCCTCTAACCTCTTCCCCCACTTCGCCCTCGTCCGCCAAAGCCGCCTCTCCACCATGGCCTGCCCCGGCGATTTCGTCGATTGGGTTCGCGCGCGCTATCCCAAAATCAAAATTTAAAGCAGCCCCTGCCGGCGCAATTGCGCAAATACCTTCGCTACCGGCAACCCCACCACGTTCCAGTAGCACCCCTCGATCCGGTC
>JBKJLJ010000764.1:0-2642 GCA_046597015.1 Bryobacteraceae bacterium | reverse complement strand
GGCTCGCTACCCGGTCGTCTACAATCTGCACGGCGCGGGCGGCAACGAACTCCACGGTGCGCTTGCTGCCCAGATCCTCGACGAAGGCATTGCGTCGAAACGCTGGCCGCCTATGCTGATGGTCTTCCCGAACGGAGGCAAAAACAGCTATTACAAGGATTCCGCGGACGGCAAGACCATGGGCGAAACGACGATCATTCGGGAGCTCATCCCCCATATCGACAAGACCTATCGGACCGTCGCGGCCCGCGCCGGACGGGCGATTGAAGGGTTTTCGATGGGCGGACGGGGGGCTACTCGCCTCGCCATGAAATTTCCCGAGCTGTTCACTTCGCTGTTCAACCAAGCCGGCAATGTCTACCCGATTGCCGCAATGTACAACCCCGCCAAGCCCGACGAGTACCCGAACAACTATCTCGGGAAAGACAAGGCCCGCTACATTGACAACGATTCCTATCTCCTTTTAGCCAAGAATATAAGCCAGATCAAAGGGAAGATGCGGATTCAGATCGCGTGCGGAACCAAGGACGACGGCCACCTGCCGACGGTCCGCCGCTTCCATGATGCGCTTGTCAAAGCCGGCGTCGATCATACGTATTGGGAGATGGAAGACCTCGCTCACGAACAAAATAAGATGCTCGAACGCTACCGTCCGGTCTGGTTCGACTATCATGCGGAGTCGTTCCGCCGAGCCGCTGGGAAGTGAAGCGGCGAAACGTTCTGCTGCTGGCTCCGCTGGCCGCCTGCACCCCGCCCGAGACGGTGAAGTTCTATGCGCTCCGGGGCACCGTCAAAGCTCTGCAGCCCGTTGATCGGATTGCCGTTATCCAGCACGAAACGATTCCCGGCTTTATGGAATCCATGACCATGGAATTCCCAATAAAAGACCCGGGAGAGTTCGCGAAATTGGCCGTTGGCCAGCGCATCCGCGCCACCGTTTGTCAGCAGTCGCGTGGCCTGGATTTCTGGCTGGAAGGAATCGTAGTGGAAAAGTAGGGAATTTTACGGGTATGCTTATTCGGGGATTGAAAACCACATCAGGAGAGTTCGAATGAAAAAAGTGTTAGTTTCTGCGCTGCTTATGCTCGGCACCAGCGCCCTGTTCGCCGATGACCATGAGACCTTCGAAGCCGCTATGAAGAAAGCTGGCAAGACGATGGGCCCGCTCAAGAAAGCCCTGGACTCCAACAGCTTTGCGGACGCCATGCCCGGCGCCAAGAACCTCGTCGAGATCTACGACGTAACCGAGAAGTTCTGGAAACAACGGAAAGCCGACGACGCGATCAAATCGAGCGCCACCGGTAAGGCTGCCGCTGCCGACCTTCTGGCCGCGGTCACCGCCGAAAAGAGCGAAGACGCCCGCGCCGCTTTCGGCAAGCTCGCCGGCACCTGCAAAGGCTGCCACGAAGTCCACCGCGAGAAGCTGGCCGACGGCACCTACAAAATCAAATAGCCTGTTTTTAGATGGATGGGTCACCCGCTTAACTGCGGGTGATCCATCCATCCTGTAGTTCGATCACCCGGTGTCCCACCGCCGCGTTGCGTTCGTTATGCGTCACTTGCACGATCGTCACTCCCTCATCGTTAAAGCGTTTGAATAGTTGCATAATCTCCTCGCCCTGCGACGAGTGCAGATTTCCCGTCGGTTCGTCCGCCAGAATCACCTTCGGCTTCGAGATAACCGCCCGCGCTACCGCCACCAGTTGCTGCTGGCCACCGCTGAGCTGATTCGGAAACAGGTCCTTCTTGCCGACAATATGGAACCGGTCTAAAACGTCGGCCACCATGGATTGGCGCTCCGCTTTGCTGATGTTGCGATAGCTCAGCGGTACTTCCAGGTTTTCGTAGACCGTTAAGGAATCGAGCAGGTGATAGCTCTGGAAAACGAACCCAAAATACTGCTTGTACAGCGCCATTCGTTCGGTTTTACCGAGCTTGTGGATTGCGTGTCCTTCGAGAAAATACTCACCCTTCCACCCCGTATCGTGCATGCCCAGGATGTGGAGAAGCGTTGATTTCCCGGCGCCGCTCGGACCCATGATGGACACGAACTCCCCCTCTTTGATGTCCAGGTTCAGCTGGCGCAGTATCCACGTTTTTGACAAACCGTGCTCAAAGTATTTCTCCACGTTGCGGAGGGAGAGGATCGGGTCGGCCATCTAGAGCACTTCTTCGGCCATCTGCGCCGCTGTTTTTTCTTCGACAATCCGGCCGTCGAAAAGGCGAATGGTCCGGTCGGCGTAGCGAGCATACCGCGGGTCATGCGTCACCATGCAGATCGTCGCTCCGCCCCGGTGCAACTCGCGCAGCAGGTCCATCACCTGTTCGCCATTTTGCGAATCCAGATTGCCGGTCGGCTCGTCGGCCAGGAGCACGGCGGGGTCTCCCGCCAACGCTCTGGCCACCGCCACCCGCTGCTGTTGGCCGCCGGAAAGCTGGGAAGGATAATGCTTGATGCGGTGCAGCATGCCGACCCGTTCCAGCGCCTCCTGCACCCGCTTCTTCCGCTCCGGTCCGGACATCCCTCGATACGTCAACGGGAGCTCCACGTTTTCGTACACCGTGAGATCGCCGATGAGGTTAAACGCCTGGAAGATGAAGCCGATTTCCCGATTGCGGATCCGCGCCCGTTCCGACAGTTT
>JBKJLJ010000754.1:0-3839 GCA_046597015.1 Bryobacteraceae bacterium | reverse complement strand
CCCTACTTCGAGCTGGGTCCTTACTGGGTGCAATACGACGACTTGTTTTGGTCGATGGTTTCCGCAGCCATCCTCGCCTTGCTGTTCCGCCGGGTGACGGCAGACCGCCGGGAGCGGCAGCGTTTGACGGGCGAGTTGGAGGCCGCAAGAGTCGTGCAACGGCTGCTGCTGGCCGGGTCGGCTTCGGTTTCCGAACACGCCGCGATTGATGCCGTTTACCAGCCGGCATTGGAGGTGGGAGGGGATTTCTATCAGGTGCTCTCCGCGAGCGACGGCGGGCGTTTGATCGTGGTGGGTGATGTCAGCGGCAAGGGGCTTAACGCGGCCATGTTGGTTTCGGTAGTGGTGGGCACCATCTGGCGGAACCAGCACGTCTCTCCGGGGATGCTGTTGGCCGAGTTGAACTCCGCGCTTGCGGGCCGTACAGGCGGGGGCTTTGTCACCTGCTGCTGCGCCCACCTGCGACCGGACGGACGGCTCACCGTGTCGAATGCCGGCCACCCGGCTCCGTATTGGAATGGTCGCGAGATGGAACCCGAAGGAGGGTTGCCCCTCGGCGTAATGTCCGGCGTAGAGTATTCGGAGTCCATCGTTCAACTGGCGTTGGGCGACCAGATCACGCTTCTTTCGGACGGCGTCGTGGAGGCCGAGAACGCCCAACGCGAACTCTTCGGCTTCGAGCGGACGCGGGAGATGAGCGGGAAGTCCGCGGCCGAGATCGCCGCGGCGGCGCAGGCCTGGGGTCAGAATGACGACATCACCGTGGTTACCGTTAGGAGGATTCCATGATCCGGCTGATTCTTGCCGCCCTAGTCTGCAGCGCCGCGCTGGCTGCCGAGCCTTCCTTCTACCTCGACCTGGCCGGGACTTGGCGCTACTCGAGCGGCGACGACGTCCGTTTCAGCCGCGCCGATTTCGACGACCACCTTTGGGAAACGCGTCAAATCCCTATGCCCCCGACCACGGCACGCCGGGCAGGGCGCGATCTGTCGTCCGTCCGTTTCTGGCTCCGCCGCCAGGTGGACCTTCCGTCCGGTTCCCAGGCCAAGCCCCTCGCGTTGACGATCGGCGGCGTGAGCGAGATCTACGAGGTCTACGTGAACGGACTCCGCATTGGCGGCTCCGGGCCTTTCGAGATCGACGCCGCCAGGATGGCCCAGGCCCGCACGTTCTACCTACCGCCAGACCTGCCCACTCCCCTGGTGATCGCCGTACGGGCGTGGCGGCCCGCGCTCGTCGGCATCTCCACCTATTGGCTGCCGGATAGCGGCCCTTGGCTGTTGGCGGAGGCGGCGGTGGCCCCCCGCGATCCCGCCCGGCTGGTGCTTCTATCCAACCAACGCGAACGCCTTTCGAATTTCTTACTGGGGATCCTGCTGGCTCTGCAAGCAGCGGTGGTGGCATTCATCTGGCTTAAGGAACGCCACCGCCGGGAACTAGCGTGGCTGGCCCTGTTTCTCCTCTCGGCGTCGCTCGGTCGCCTGGACAGTTACCTCGTGTTCTCCTATGCGGCCAGCCCTTGGGGACCGGTGGGTGGCACCGTGAAATTCACGCTTCAACACGGACCGCTGCCGATGGCGTTGTTGGCGCAATTTGCGGCCACACGTTTTGCCATCCGCTGGTTGCCTTTCGCGGCGTGGCCCATCGCCGTCGCGGGTGGACTGGCCTTTGCTCTGCACGCCCACGCGACCCAGGAACTATCCAATTGGGGCGCGCACGCGATGCACGCCCTCTACGGCGTCACGCTGGCCGGGATGGCTTTGGCCTGGAGGCGCACCGAAGCGGCGGGACGCGTGATCATGGCCGGGATCGTGGTGCTCGAGTACGCGCTCGTTTCGGGCTTCGGGCGCTTGGACTGGCTCGGCATTCCGGCGTGGTCCGGCTGGCCGCTCCGCGGGGCACCGTATCTTACGACGCTCTTCGTCTTCTCGCTCCTCTATTCGATTTATCTGGTTCGTCTGCTGCTCCACCACAACCAGGAGAAGCAGCGCCTGACGGTGGAGATGCAGGCCGCGCGGACGGTGCAACAACTGATGCTGCCTGGGGCGCGCTTGGAAACGGCCGAGTTCCGGTCCGAAGTTACGTACCTGCCAGCGTTAGAAGTGGGCGGCGATTTCTATTGGACGCAGGTGGACGCGACGAGCGGAGCTCTGATCCTCGTGGTGGGCGACGTGAGCGGCAAGGGGCTCAAGGCCGCCATGCTCGTCTCGGTGGCGATTGGCATTCTGCGGGCGACGAAGTCCTCGTCGCCCGGGCTGATTTTGGCGGCGTTGAATGAGGGTTTGGTGGGGCACTGCGGGGGCGGGTTCGTCACGTGTTGCTGCGCGCGGTTTGGCGCGAAGGTCGTGGTGGCCAATGCGGGGCACCCCTCGCCGTATGTCGATGGGGCGGAGGCCGCGTGCGAGGCGGGGTTGCCGTTGGGGGTTCTCAGCGGCGTCGAGTATGAGGAGACGGTGGTGCCCGGTGAGCGATTTACCTTCGTTTCGGACGGCGTGGTCGAAGCCGAGAATTCCGTCGGAGAGTTGTTTGGCTTTGAGCGAACGCGGGCGATTTCCGGGCAATCCGCCGGCGAGATCGCGGCTGCGGCGCAGGCTTGGGGACAGAACGACGACATCACGGTGGTTACCGTGCGGAGGTCAGCTTGAGCATGCGAATCGTGTTTTGGATCCTGTTTTGTGCCGGGGTGATGGCGGGCCAACAGGCGCTCTACGTCGAGCTGAGTGGGGAGTGGCGGCAGTACGCCGGCGATCAACCCGCCTTTGCCCAGCCGGACTTCGACGATCGGGGCTGGAGCACGACCCAACTGCCGTGGCAGCAGCAGCCCACCACCAAGCTATTCTGGCTGCGCCGCTCGGTGGAGCTTCCCGCGTGGGCCGCCGGAATGCCGCTGGCTTTGACGTTGGGGCCGGTGAGCCCGGTATACGAGGTCTACGTCAACGGGGTGCGCATCGGGGACACCGGACCGTTCTTCGATGATACGGCCGTACACCCAGCGCGGTCGCGCACGCACCTGATTCCGGCCGCTGCCGTCGCCGGCCGCTCCCGGCTAACGGTGGCCGTTCGGGCGCGCGATTACAGTTTCGGCTCGCAGACCCTGACGATTTTCAGGGGTGGCTCCTATCTTTTGACGGACACGCGGTCCGCGAGAGGCCAGCGCGACTTTGACGTGTTGGGCCAGCAGCGCATGCTCTACACGCCGGTCGTGGTGCTCTCCGTATTGCTTTTCTGCTTCGTTGTTTTGCTGGGGCTGCTCTGGCTGACCAATCGGGGCAGAACGGAGCCGCTTTGGCTGGGGTTGCTGGTGGCGTTCCGCGCGGGGTTCGATTGGCGCAACTTCCACTTTCTGGCCGAGGACGCGGGCCCTCCGTTCGCAGGCGGATGGCAACCACTGATGAGCGAAGCCTGTTTGATTGAACTGGTCCTGGCGTCTGTGGGGCTGCGCCCGGGCTGGTGGCGGGCCTTGATTTGGGGTGTTGCGGTCGCGTTGGCCGTCAGCTTGGGGGGACAGCAGTGGCGGCTCGCTACGCGATGGATGGATATGGCGGCGATTCTGCTGTTGGCGTGGGGCTGGTGGCGAAATGGCGGACTGCGGCAAAGGCCCATTCCCCACTTGATGGCGGGCACGCTGGTGCTGCTAGCCTTGGCCCGCATGAATTCCGGAGGGCTCGGACTGTTTCCCGTCTTCGTGAATGGGGCGGGATATTTGTGGAGTTCGCAATCGTCGATGACCGCGGCGTTTGCAGCGATTCTGACGACCCTGCTGATCATCAACCTGGGCGCGGATCGTCGGGAAGGTCAACGCTTGGCGAGCGAACTGGAAGCCGCGCGCGGGGTGCAGC
>JBKJLJ010000732.1:0-6391 GCA_046597015.1 Bryobacteraceae bacterium | reverse complement strand
GGATGAGGTGGCGGGGATGTGCGGCAACTGCCATGCGCAGGAGAAGGCGCAGTACATGCAGAGCAAACATCAGGTGGCGATGGTGCAACGGACGGCGAAATCGGCCAACTGCAGCACGTGCCATGGGCACCACGCGATGAAGGAATGGAGGGTGACAGAGGCTGGCTGTGCGAAGTGTCACGCGACGACGCCTGCGGCCTGCAAAGGGAAGCCGGCAGGGTCGACGGTAGCGAAAGTGAGCTGTATGAACTGCCACGCGCGGCATACGTTGGCGGTGACGGGGCCATGAAGCGGGAACGAAGTGTGGGGCGGCTGATGTCGGACTACATGAGCATGGCGATGATTTTGCCGGTGAGCCTGCTGGTGGGTTATGGGATTGGGCTGGGGCTGGACCACCTTTTCGGGACGCACTTCTGGTACATCGTCTGGTTGATTGCCGGGGTGGTGGGGGGGATGCGGGAGTTGATTCGGAAGGTGGAGAAGGAATTCGATCGTGATAAGTAGTTACGACGCGCTGGTGCGGCGGATGGAGCGGGGAATTGCGGCTTGGGGCGCGGTGGGGACGGTGGGGGCGTGGGTTGGCTGGGATGGGCTGGCGGCGTTGGGCGTGGGGACGGGAGCGGTGGCGGCGTGGGCGAACTTTCGATGGTTGGAGCGGGTGTTTTCGCGGCCGACTCCGGCGCGGGCGGGGATGTTGGGACTGCGTTTGGCTGTCTTAGGCGGGGTGGGCTATGTTATGCTCAAGGTATTTGCCGTTAGCCCTGTCGCTTTTCTCGTTGGTCTGTTGACTGCGGTAATGGCGGCGATGAGTGAAACGGTCTATCAACTGATCTATGCACGAAACTCCTGAGCTGTGGCTCACCGTACTTTTTAATGATCATCTGGCCGGGTTAGGCAACTCGGTTTTGTCGATGGCCGGCATGCCGACGCACACGCGTCCCTGGGCGAATTACATCACGATGGAGCTGTTTGTCGCGCTTCTGATCATGATCGTTTTTGCGATTGGCAAGAGCGGTCTATCCATGACGGCGCCGGGCAAGTTGCAGCACGTGATGGAATCGATCTACGAGTTTCTGTCCGAGCAGGCGCATGACAATGTGCACCACGACTATAAGAAGTACATCCCGATTGCGGGTACCTTTTTCATCTTCGTACTATTTTGCAATCTAATCGGGGTGGTGCCGATGTTCGAATCGCCGACGATGTACCATTACGTTCCGGCCGGCATCGCGATGCTCGCGTTTCTGTACTACAACATTCAAGGGCTGAAGGCGCAGGGCGGCGGCTACATTAAGCAGTTCACGGGGCCAATCTGGTGGCTGACGCCGTTGATGCTGCCGATTGAAATTGTTAGCCACGCAGCGCGGCCCGTTTCGCTCACTATTCGTCTGTTTGCGAACATGTTCGCCGGCGAGCAGGTGACCCTGGTTTTCTTAAGCTTGACCTACATCGTCGTGCCGGTGGCCTTCATGGGCCTGCACGTTTTCATTTCGGTGATTCAGGCTTACGTCTTCGCATTGTTGACGCTGATTTATGTCGGCGCGGCAATTTCGGAAGAACACTAAATTTATTCGGTATTTTCGATGGCGCCAGTGTGAGCCCTCCCCGTCCCAACGGCGGAACGGAACCACCTCCTGAGCGCACTTCATAAATCAAAAGGAGCACTACCCATGTTTGGAAAGATGTTTTTACTCGCCATTGTAATGATGGCCTTCGCGACGCCGATGATGGCCGCCGACCCGGCGATCGTGATCACCAGCGCGTTTTCTATGGCGATTGCCTCGGGCCTTTGCGCTCTGGGTCAAGGCCGAGCGATTGCCGGCGCGGTGGAAGCGATTGCCCGCAACCCCGGCGCGGCGACCGTGATTCGTGGTCTGGGCCTGCTGGGCCTCGTCTTCATCGAGTCCTTGGCGCTGTTCACGCTCGTTATCGTCTTCGTGAAAGGCTAGTTTTTTAAAAGGGCGCGGGGCTTCGGCGACGAAGCTGCCGCGCCCTTTTTGTCTCTGCATATGTTGAAAATTCAAGGCATCCTTGTTCCGATCGCGACGCCGTACGACCATCGCGGCGATGTGTATAAAGTGAAGCTGGCAAGTAATATCGAGCGGCTGAACACGATCAACCTGACCGGTTACGTGGTGGGCGATGAGTTGCTGACGGCTGAAGAGAAGACCCTGGTTTGGGAACTGGCCGCGAAGGCCGCCAAGCCCGGCAAACTGCTGGGTGCGCTGACCTCTGCGCCGAGCGTGCGCGAGACGGTCGCCTTGACGAATCGGGCGGCGGAACTGGGCTTTCATTTCGCGATGGTGCAGAATTCGGGGGCGACGAAGGCGCTTTATTACGAAGCGGTGGCGGACGCGGCGAAGATTCCGGTGATCGTCGAAGCCGACTTTGGGACGACGCATCCGAACATCTTGCGCGCCGAGTTAACGACCAACGCAGCCAGCCTGTTCACCGACTTGAAGGGGGGTTCGAAGGGCGGGGTGATCGCAATCGCGAACGCGATTCCCTACTCGATTCAACTGATCTGGGAAGCGTATCGGCAGCGTGAAGAGGAAGCGGGCTTGGACTGGCAGGAGCGGATTACGGCTCTGGCCGAAGTGGTTATCAAGTACGGTACGCCGGGCTTGAAGTGGGCGATGGATTTGAATAGTTACTATGGCGGCGCGCCTCGATTGCCGGAGGCGGCGGTGGGCGACGGAGCGAAATCGGAGATTGCGGCGGCGATCAAAGACCTGAAGAGTTGAAATCGCGATATGATCAGGGGCGATGAAAACCCTATTAGCAGTATTAATTTTGTCCGTGGCTTGCTTCGGACAGGCAGAACAAGAAGTGAAGGCCGCGCACGCTGAGTTTGTGAAAGCGGCCAAGGCGGGAGACGAAGCGACGCTTAAGCGGCTGCTGGCTGACGATTTGCAATACAGCCACTCGAACACCCTGCTCGAGAACAAGGCCGTCGCGCTGGCCGCTCTGGTCAAGAACAAGCCGACCTTCCAAGTCTCCGATGAGCAGATTAAGGTCTACGGAAAGACGGCTACGATTCGCGCGAAGGTGCTGTCGGTAGCGACGCCGCCGATCAACATGACCGTCCTTCTCGTTTGGGTGAAGAACGGCAAGCAGTGGCAACTGGTGCAGCGGCAGACGACGCGCGTTCCGGCGACCTAGACGTAAGCGACTGAGCCGTCGACGCGGTAATCGAAGCCGCGTCGCCACGGCTTCGGCGGCATGCGGCGAAGGGCGTCCTCGTTGAGTTCGACGCCCCAGCCGGGCTTGGTGGGCACCGGGATATAGCCGTCTTTGACCATGAGCGGTTCTTTCAATAAGTCTTTCCGCGGCGACTCGTCGTCGGGGTGATATTCGAGGACGAGGAAGTTCGGCGTCGCGGCGGCGAAGTGGACGTTGATGACGGTGGCGAGCGGCCCCATGGGGTTGTGCGGGGCGACCATGACGTAGTGGGCTTCGGCCATGGCGGCGATTTTGCGCATCTCCCAGATTCCGCCGCAGACGCAGATATCGGGTTGGATGATATCGAGCGACTGGTTGGCGAGAATCTTGCGGAACTCGTGGCGGGTGTAGTTGCATTCTCCGCTGGCGAGCGGAATCTCCACGTGGTCGGCGAGCTTGGCCATGGCGTCTTCATTCTCGCAGCGAATCGGTTCTTCGAGCCAGGCGGGATGGTAGGGCTCGATGGCCTTAGCTAGGCGCACCGCGCGGCTGACTTCGAGAAAGCGGGCGTGGATATCGCAGCCGATGTCGACGTCCGGGCCGACGGCTTCGCGGACGGCCCGGACGCGTTCGGCGGCGCCGAGGGTGACTTTGTTGTAGGAGATCTGATTGTCTTTCGGCGGCTGAGGCCGCATCTTCAGGCACGTATAGCCGTACTTGGCGACGAGGCGTTTGGCGTTGGCGGCGAGGGCTTCGGGCGTATCGCCGCCGACCGATTGATAGACGCGAATTTTCTCGCGCACCTTGCCGCCGAGGAGCATATAGACCGGTAGGCCGGCGGACTTGCCAGCGATGTCCCAGAGGGCGTGCTCGATGCCCGAGATGGCCGCGTTGACGACGAGTCCACCGGGGAAGCGGGTGAAGTTCATCATCATGTTGTAGAGGTGTTCGATGTTGCGCGGGTCCTGGCCGACGAGCCAGCTGCGGAAGTCGGTGACTACGGCCGCGGTGGCTTCATCGGGGCCGCAGGAGTAGGCTTCGCCAATACCAGAGAGGCCCTGGTCGGTTTCGACTTTAACGAAACACGTGTTGCGCCCTCCGGTACCGGCGAGGATCGTTTTGACGTCGGTGATTTTCAGGCTGGGCTTACCGCCGGGCTGAGCGGCTTGGAGGGCGGGAACGGCTCCGGCGAGGAGCGAGCGTTCGAAGAAATCGCGGCGCTTCATAGTGACGGGGATTCTATCAGACCGGCGAGGACTCGTTGCGAGAGTTCGACTTGGGTCTGCTCGGAGGCCTTGGATTTCTGCCCGGCGAACAGGCGCGGCTGGGCGGCGACTGCCTCCTCGCTCGCCAAGAGCAATGCAGCAAGTGCCACGTGACTACGCTGTCGGGTCCGGCGCAGGGCTGCTTGTGCCCCGCACTAGGGGCCACCTACCACAGCACCTTCAAACCCATCTGGACCTGCCGCGGGGAGTTGGCTTGCGAGTTGATCACCCCGAACGCTGAAGAGGTAACGCTCGTGTTCGGGCCGCTGAAACGGACTGTATTGAAGGCATTCAACGCCTCGGCCCGGAACTGGAGGCGGACCCGTTCCACGATGCGGAAATCCTTGAATAACGACAGGTCGTGGTTGCGGAGCATGTCGCTGCGAAGGTTCGACGTTCTTGGCGAGACATTGCCAAAGGTGAAGGCCAACGGCTGGCTGAAGGTGCTCGTATCGAAGGCGCGGTTGAGGCGCTCCCGGATGGGCTTATCGAGGGCAGCGCTGCGGCCGTTGGAGTTCGCCCGTTGGAGTGAATTGAAAATGCCGGCGGTGTTGGAGGCGGAGATGCCCAACGGGTTGCCGCCCTGGTAGGTGGTAATTCCGTTGATCTGCCATTGGCCGGCCGCCAGGTCTAACCATTTCGGCATAGACGAACCGAAGGCCCGGCCCCGGCCGAAGGGCAACTCGTAGATGTAGCTCATGACGAAGCGGTGGGCGATGTCGATACTCGAAACCGAACGGTCATCGCGAATGTTGTAGCTGTCCTGGTGGCTCTCGCCATCGTCGAGATTTTTCGCCCAGGTGTAGGAGCCTTCAAACGTCAGGCCCTTCGAAAACCGTTTGCTTAATGTGACCTGCAGCGAGTGATAGAAACTGCTGGCTCCGCTTGAATAGACCGGCGTTACGGTGCTGAATTGGGGGAAGGGCCGGAGCAGTTGTGCCCGGCTGATACGGGAAGCGCCGATGATGCCGGTGCCCCCTTTGCCGAAGAAGGGGTTATCGACGAGCTGGTTCAATTGAGACCCCAGGGCGAGCGCTTCCTTCGGCAGTTGGTTCAGGTTGAGTCCGCCTTCGGTGTTGCGGAAAAGGTGGAAGCCGCGAGTGCCGACGTAGGCCACTTCAAGCATCGTTTGGAAAGGTAGTTGCCGCTGTACGTTGGCGTTCCACTGGCGGGTCCAGTTGGTCAACAGGTCGCGCGTGACGGCTTCGATCGTGTTGCCGACTTGCGTGAGCGCGCCGGCGGCGGCACCGGGTGCTCCGGCGAAACCCTGAGGATAGGGGTTGCGGAGCAGGTTGTTCGGCGTGATGCCGTCGAGGGAAGTAACCCAGCTATAGTCGCTGCGGAAGCCTTGCGTGCCGATGGTGCCGGCCGCGGCGGCGAAGTTGGCCCCATAGAGATGGCCGAAACCGGCGCGAACCACCGTCTTGCTGTTGACCTGATAGGCGAGGCCGAGACGCGGGGCGAGGTTGTTGTTGTCGTAGGGAAACTGTTGACGCCCTTGGCCGTTGACGCCGACGAAGACGAGACCGCCTTTCAGGTTCGGTATCACGTTGGCCAGCGGCGAGGCGAGATTCGGGTCGAAGTAGTTGGTCCGATTGAACCGTTCGGTACGGGGCGTGTCGATGTCCCAGCGAAGGCCGATGTTCAGCGTGAGCTTGTTGGTAATCCGCCAATCGTCCTGGAAGTAGCCGGCGAAATAGAAGCTCTGTGTCGCGACGTTCTTGAAGTTTTGAATGAGCGAACCGCCGGAGCCCGTGCCGAGCAGTAGCGAGGCGATGGAGTTGCCGGCGACGGCGGAGGCTTGGTTGGGGTTCGGGCCCTGCGTGAAGCCAGCGCCGAAGTTGAAGTCGCCGGCGCTGCGGGCTTCGTTGGTGTTGACGCGGAGCATGCGGCCTTCGAAGCCAACCTTATAGGTGTGGCGGCCACTGATTTTGGTCCAGTTAGAGAGAGCGGTGTAGCTCATG
>JBKJLJ010000182.1:0-3298 GCA_046597015.1 Bryobacteraceae bacterium | reverse complement strand
TGATGGGTATTCAAGCATTGGATCGTCACTTCGTCGAACCCTCGTTGCCTGTTCGTAAAGGAAAAGGGGACGCGACTGAAACCGTGTAACGGATCACGATCTTTCCCCCTCAAGTTCTCACGATGTTTCCCTCCTGTTTTGTCAGTTTAGTGGCCGCGATCAGCCCATTCCGGGCAGTCGTCGCGCGTAAGAAGTTGGAGCGCCCTTTGGCCGGGCGTCGCGGTTGAAGGCCAAACGCTTCGGCCCCGAAACCCCACCCTTAAATCGGCTCCAAGCTTCCCGGTCGACCAACCAAAACAAAAGACCCTCCGGTGCCGATAAGACAGCCGAAAGGTTCTTGTTCATTCGATTTCCGCCGGCGCCAGCCCCGTCGCATCGGCCTTCCAAGCGCACCGCCCGTTCACCTCACAACAGCGCCTCAACCGTCGCATCCAACAACAAACCCTCGTCCACCCGCGCCGCCTTGCGCTCCGCCGCCAACCGCAGCGCCGTCATCGCTAACTTATTCACCTTCCGCGGAATCCCCTTAGTTGCCTGATAAAGCCCTTGCCGAGCGGTGTCATCAAAAAGCGGCTCACTAACCCCGGCAGCCTTGAGTTGCTGCCCCAGATAAGCGTCGAGCTCCTCACGCGTCAGTCCCTCCAGATGATAATGCACCCCGATCCGCTGCCGCAGCGCCTCGTGCATCTGCAGCGATAGCGTGCGCCGCAATAACGGTTGGCCGATCAACAACAGCGTCAGATAGCGCGATGAATCCATGTCGAAGTTCATCAACAGCGGCAGTTGCTCCAGCGCCGCGTGCGACAACAAATGCGCCTCGTCACAGATCAAAATCGGATGCTGCTTCTTGCTTTGATTCAAACGCACGATGGCATCGGCGATCTGCCGCACTAAGTCGCCACGGAAGTGCGCTGGAGTTAGGTCCAAGGCCACGGCGACTTGACGAAGTAAGTCGAGCGCCGAGCCGTTAGTAAAGTGAAGATAGAGGATCTTGTGCAGATTAGGATGCAGCGCGGCGGTGAACACCCGCGCGGCGGTGGACTTCCCCGCGCCCACCTCGCCGGTGAGCAGGCCCGCGCCGGGATGAGCCGTCAGAAACTCCAGCCGGGTCTTGACCTGCTGCCAGGCCGCCGAGGCGAATAACTGCTTGGCGTCGGGGCTTTCGCCAAACGGTGTTTTCTTGAAGCCGAAGTAGGATTCCCACATCACCGGTACGTCCTTCCATTGACGACGGCGTCGACCAGACGCGCCGCGCCCTCCAGTTTCCCGGCGTGGTAAACCTCCACGTACGCGGTGTCGAGCGGATCAAAACGGACCTCGATGCGCTGGCCCGCCAGATGGGGCGGCGCTTCAAAGAAGCGGTTGTGCAGCACGAACGTGGAGTCGCGCCGCACCACGCGTTCGAGACGATGAAAGAACAAACGGCGCATGTCGGTGGCGGGCGGCAGTTGACGGACTTGTTCGATGTCGCGCTGCCAGCGCAGCAACGGCGTGGTCTGCAGGGAGCTGTGCTCGCGGCGGTGATAGACGGTATCGAGCCAGTGCCAGAGCCGCTCGTTCAACTGCTCGATCGAGAGCAGCGCTTTAGGATCGAGCGAAGCCAGAAACTGCTCGCGCACCGAACGGAAGAAGCGTTCGATCTTGCCGCGGCCTTCGGGCTGATAAGGCGGGGTGTGAATGATCAGGATGCCGATGGACGCGGCGATGCGCGCCAGTTGGGGAGAGCGGTAAATCTTGGCGTTGTCCATGTAAAGCCGGGTGGGGACGCCGCGCGCGGCGATGGACTGGCGCAGGCAATCGAGAAAGGCGTCCAGCCCTTGGTTGGGATAGAACTGGCCATGGGGAACGAGGCGGCTCGCGTCGTCGAGCGTAGCCTGAAGGAACACCTGCATTTTGCCGCCTCCCGCACGCTGGACCCAAGGGCCGAAGAGCATGTCCGATTGCCAAGTCTGATTGGCGAACTCGGCTTCGTACTTCTTGTGGGTGGTGGCTTTGTTGAGCAGCAGTTGGCGTTCGGTGAGTCCGCGGGAGCGGAGGAAGCGATAGAGCGTGGCCGGGGAGACCTCTGCTGGATTGTCGCCGCCGGCCAGGGCGAGATGATGCAGCAAGGCGGTGCCGGTGCGATGGGGGCTTTCGCGTTTCAGGCGTTCGAGCAGGGCGGCGGTTTCCGGGGTGATGGCGCGCAGTTGGCCGCGGTCTTGGCGGGGTTTGGGGGCGAGGGCGTCGAGTCCGTTGCGGCGATAGCGCATGGCCCAGTCGAGCAGGGTGTCGACCGAGACTTGGCGGCGGGTGGAATGGGGGACATCGTAGACGCGGGCGGCGATCTCCTGTGCGCGGCGGGTCAGTTCGCCGCGGGGCAAGGTTTCCAGGACCAGCGGGGCGATGAGGCCATAGCGGAAGAGGGCGATTTTTTCGGGTTTGTCGTCGGGCATGGGGTTGGTTTTTCTCCTCGACCCGAGCTTACGGCGACCGGCGGCGGGAAGCTATGCAAATGGTGTGTGGGAAGGGTCAAGCGGGGGCGGCGGCGGGGAAGATCGTGGCGCGGCGACCGGTGGGAGCCAGCGAAGGGGGCCAGCCAAGAAGGTGTTGGCGGAGGCTGGTAAACAGGAAGCGATGAGCGGGGATCCAGCCGGTGGCTTCGAGCATGGCGAGGGCGCGTGGGAGGAAGTTTGGGGCGGGGGCGGGCTTGGTCAGAGCGGCGAGTGCGGCGCACAGGGGTTGGGCTTGGGCCTGGAAGCGGCGTAGCCAGAACTGGCCGCGCTGGTAGGGGGCTGCGGGTGGCAGGGCGGCGGCAAGAGTTTTGGCGTGGAGGAGTCGGGCGACCAGAAACAGCGCGATGGCGGCGACGCTGGAGCGCAGGTAGGGGAGGGCGAACTCGGGCAGCAGGGAGACGGTGCGGCGGCAGGCTTGGCAGAGGTATCGGCGAATGCGGATGACGCCGTCGAAAGCGGAGTCGATGAGGGTTCGGGAGTAGAAGCCGTGGGCGGTGAGGGGGTGTTTGGAGAGGCACTGGGGGCAGTGGCCGGGGCGATGGCGGTTGGGATCGGTGAGCTGTTGCAGGTACGGGTGCACGGGACCCGGGAATGGGTGTAGGATTTGCATTGTAGGATCGCTTTTGGGAGTGGCAACTCCCAAGGTTTGTTCTGCGGGGCGGGAGAGTTCATTGGCTCTTGAAACCGGATAGAACTCTTCCGCCCACCTCGCCATCCTATTACGCGAAGATGCCGTTCGGGCCTGGCACCCGCGGCGGGCGCGCGCCCGCCGCGGGTGCCAGGCCCGAACGGCATCTTCGCGTAAT
>JBKJLJ010000504.1:0-8611 GCA_046597015.1 Bryobacteraceae bacterium | reverse complement strand
CTCGTTTTTTGTCTTTGCTACGCGGTCGTTTTGGGACTGCACTGGGGCGAGGGGGAAGGTGGGGGCGACTCCCTCGAAAACGTCGCCAAACTGTTCCGGCAGCCCTGGATACTGGTGGGAGGCTGGGTTCACTACTTGGCGTTTGATTTGTTTTGTGGGTCTTGGATTGTGGCGGAAGGGCGGCGGCGGGGGCTGGCGCTGTGGCGGGTGATACCTTGCTTGCCGTTGACGTTTCTGTTTGGCCCGGCCGGGTTAGGACTCTTCTTTTTGCTGAATGGAGATCGCGATGCTTTCGGAATTACTACGAAGGAATGAGGTGCTGGGGTGGGTGGCGATTGGCCACGCCTTTCTCTTTGTCGTGGCACTCGGGTTGTGGCTCGTGGATGACAGTCAGTTGGGTGGGGTCAACGTTTGGATCAAGCCGATCAAGTTTGCCCTGTCGGTGATCCTGTATACGGCCACTTATGGGTGGATCTATCATTACGCCGAGGCCTCGCCGGGAGCAAAGGCCGCGGTGAGTTGGGTGATCGCCTTGACGCTGGTCTATGAGATCGCCTGTATTTTTGGTCAGGCGGGGCGTGGGGTGCGGTCGCACTTCAATATCAGCACATCGTTTGACGCGCTTGTATTTAGTTCGATGGGCGTGATGATCGTCGTGAATATGCTGGCAGCCTTGGTGGGGGCTTGGCAGTTGTGGCTGACGTCGCCTTCGGCGGAACTTTCGGCGGCTTACTTGTGGGGGATGCGGCTGGGGATTTTGATTTTCGTGCTGGCCGGATTTGAAGGGGGAGCCATGGCGAGTCGGCTACAACACGCGGTGGGGGTAAAGGATGGAGGAGTGGGGTTACCGTTTTTGAACTGGAGTACAGAGGGAGGAGACCTGCGAGCGGCGCACTTTGTGGGGATGCATGCTTTACAGGCGTTGCCATTGTTGGGCTATTGGGTGGGTAGTGTGGGAGCGGTTTGGGCGGCGGCAGCTGGTTGGGTGGGGGTGACTGTTTGGTTGGTTGTGCGGGCCTTAGGAGGTCGACCGCTCGGTTGGTAAAATCCCGGCGGCCGACCAGAAGGTGGAAGGTTTGAAGGTCTTTGTTCCTATGGTCGGCGGCGAAAGCGACGGTCGAGCCGGGCTAAGGTGAGCGCGAGAGCGAGGGTGAAAATGCCGAATTTAATCAGCCTCAGGGACGGACGCGGTACTCGGCGAGCGCTTCCGGGATGACGTCAAGGCCGAGGCCAGGGAGGTCGGAGGCGATGATTTCACCGTTTTCGATTTTGTACATTTCCTTGTTGCGGAGCACCTTCAGCCCGGGGGCCCATTGCTGCTCGGGAAGGAGTGGCGGGGTGACGAGAGCGACCTCCTGCCATTCGGCTCCGATGGCGAAGGTGGCTTGCAGCCAACCGGCTAACATCAGCGCCATCGTGCCGTGGAGGATGCAGGGGACTTGATAGGCGTCGGCCATGAAGCCTACCTTGCGGCAGGTGAAGAGGCCGCCGCTGCCGCTGCCTTCGGGTTGGAGGATGTCGTAGGTCCGGTTGACGAGACACTGCTGGAACTGGCTCACGCCGACGTAGCCTTCGCCGCCGGTGATGGGCATATCCACCATAGCTGCGAGGCGGGCGGGGGATTGGTAGTCGTCGCGGGCGAAGGGTTCTTCGAGCCAATAGGCACCGGCGCGTTCGAGGGCGCGGGCGGTTTTCAGGCCGGTTTCGAAGCTCCAGACGGGCTGGCCGACCGACTGAGGGAGATGGGCGGTGCGGTCGAACAGGATGGCGAAATCAGGGCCTACAGCGGCACGGATTTCGGTGCAGGCGTCGGCGTCGTCGAGCGGGTTGGGACGCCAAGCACGGATCTTCATTCCTTTGTACCCGGCTTTTTTCAAGCGGAGGGCTTGTTCGGCTTGGTCGCGGTAGGAGACATGCTGCTGGTCGAGTCGGCCAGGCCAGACGCAGGTTACGTAGGCTTTGACCTTTTCGCTGCCACCCCCGAGGAGGCGGCGGACGGGTTGTTTGGCGATGCGCCCAATGGCATCCCAGAGAGCGTGTTCGACGCCGCCCCATTGGGTGAGGCCGTCGGCGAGTAGCTGTTCGATGGTGAACAGGTCGCGTCCGAGGAGGAGTTGGCGGATGGCCGGGAGTTGGGCGACAGGCGGAGCGGCGAAGGAGTAGCCCTTGACGCCCGAGTCAGTGGAGACTTCGGCGACCTGGAAGAGGTGGTTGAGGCCGACGGAGGCTTCGTCCTTCGAGACGGGGAGGCGGATGGGATAAATGTCTACGGCGGTAATTCTGACCTTGGCGACGGCGAAGGCGGCGAGGAAACTGCGACGGCTAAGCAAGACGGTACTCCTTGATAGCAGCCTCATCGAGATCGAGGCCGAGGCCGGGGAAGTCGGGTAGGTGGACGTAGCCGTTTTCGATGCGGAACGCCTGTTTGTTTTTCAACAGCACTTCGCCCGGTTGCCACTCTTCGGTGGGAAGGTTTGGGCCCTGGCCGATCATCTCCTGCCACTCACAGTTCGTCATGGTGCAACCGGCTTGGATGTACCCAGCCAAGGCGAAGCCGCCGGTGCCGTGTTGGACGCAGGGGACGCCGAAGGAAGCGGCGAGGGTGGAGATTCTTTTGGCGGCCCAGATGCCGCCGCAGATGCGGGTATCGGGCTGGACGATGTCGTAGGTTTTGTTCGTGAGGAAGGCGGCGAATTCGTGGATGTTGCGGCCGAGTTCGCCGCCGGTGA
Source organism: Bryobacteraceae bacterium (assembly GCA_046597015.1). GTDB lineage: Bacteria > Acidobacteriota > Terriglobia > Bryobacterales > Bryobacteraceae. Next base: position 5,882 of record JBKJLJ010000504.1, on the reverse strand, counting down.
TCAGGATGTCGACTTCGGCCGCCAGGCGGGCGGGACCTTGCAGGTCCATGCCGTCGAAAGGTTCCTCCAGCCAGTAGGCGTTGTGCTTTTCGAGGCCACGGGCGACCTTGAGAGCCGTGGGGTAGTCCCAGACCCAACCGGGCCGGACGGCGGTGCGGTCGAGCATGATCTTGAACGTGGGGCCAACGGCGGCGCGGATGACGCCTACGGCGTCAACATCGTCCATCGGATTGGGCCGCCAGGCGCGGATTTTGATGGCGGTGTAGCCGTTGTTCTTGAGGTGGACGGCGAACTTGGCCTGGCGCTCGTAGGGGACGTCGGATTGGTCCTGTTGGCCTTCGAAGACGGTGGTTCGGTAGACGCGGAGGCGGTCGCGGGCTTTGCCGAGGAGGTCGGCGACCGGGCGACCGGAGAGGCGGCCGATGGCGTCCCACATGGCGTGTTCGACGCCTGACCAACTTTGGGTGCGCGACTCGCCGGAGAACATTTGGAGGCGACGCATGTGGCGGTCGATCGCGAAGAGGTCTTCGCCGATAAGAGTCGGCTTGACGGCGCGTTCGAGGATGTCGGAGGCGACGGGGATGAAGGATGTTCCAGTGACGCCGGCGTCGGTGTGGACTCGGGTGACGGCGTAGCGGTAGATGCGGAGGGGAACGGGAGAGCCGCCGTCAGGGACTTTGACGGTAAAGGATTCGATGGCGGAGATCTTGACGCGGGGGGCAGGGGCGGGCCAGGCGAGGCTTGTCGATAGGAGGCAGCCAAGGGCGGCGCGGCGGGAAGGGTTGGCGTTCGACATGGAAGAAGATGGGTAGGGGACCAGTATATTCCTTCGCGTTACAATGATGGCGTGGCGTTACTCAATGAAATGCGGATGGACCGCGCGGCACTGTCAGTGGTGACGACCGAAACCGCGTCTGACGCTAGGGCTTTTTGGCAGACAAAGAGTATGGCGGAGCGCTTAGAAGCGCTCGAACTTACCAGGCAAGTCTTCAACGATGGCTACGATCCAGCTACCACCCGATTTCAGCGAATTCTTGAAGTTGTTGAAAGTCCATGAGGTTCGATATCTCTTGATTGGCGGCTTCGCCGTTAACGCGTACGGGTATATTCGGAACACAGTTGATATCGACGTCTGGATTGCTTCCGATCTTGAAAACCAAGGCCGGGTCTTAAGTGCTGTTCGAGAGTTTGGGTTCGCTTCGGCCCACGACGGCTTGCTGGAAGGAGCGCGGGCGATGCTGCGGCTGGGGATGCCGCCTCTGCGAATCGAGGTCATGAAGGCAATCGCAGGAGTGGAATTTGAAGACTGCTGGGACCGGCGCGTATCTTTGCGCTTGGGCGATCTCGAAATTCCGATGATCTCTCTCCCCGACTTGAAAGCGAATAAGCGCGCGGCTGGGCGCCCGAAAGATCTCGCGGATTTGAGCGAGCTAGAAGTAGATTTTGAGGCCTAGCTGCATCAAGCGGGCGGGGGCGGAGTTGGAGATGACTCCGGCCAAGGCGTTGCCGATGCTGGAATTCGGCGTTGTGAAGTTGGCGCGATTAAAGGCATTAAACATCTCCCAGCGGAACTGAATGCGCTTGGACTCGCCGAAGGGGAATTCGCGCTGGAGGCCGAAATCGACGTTCACGTTCCCAGGGCCGACGAGAATGCCTCTTCCGGCGTTGCCGTAGGTGAATTGAGCAGGGCTAGCCCAGGCGGTGAGATCGAACCAACGATCGATCGTCCGTTCCGAAGTGGGGAGATTGCCGTTCTTGAGGCGATTGGGCCGATCGCCGCCACCGCCGGCGGAGTTGGAGACTCCCGCGGCGGAGGTGGCGGTGAACTTCTCGCCGGTAGACATCGTCCAGATGCCCGTGATGTTCCAGTTGCCGATGATGTGGCTTAATGGGCCGCTCGAGACGAATTGGCGACCCTTGCCGAAGGGTAGTTCCCAGTTATGGTTAACGACGGCAATGTGGTTGCGATCCTCCGGCATCGGGCCCCATTCGCAGGCGGTGCAACGGCTGTCCTGCGGCGGGCCGTTACCTCCCCCGTTGATGTTGGTTCCGTTGGATAGATATTTCGAGTAAGTATACGCGAGTGACGCAGTGAATCCCTTACTGAGTCGCTTTTCGACGCGAGTTTGAAGGGAGTGATACTTGGCCGAGGCGTAGTTAGTTCGGTAAGTTAGATTCACGATGTTGGGGTTAATGGCGAAGAAGGGGCGGCGGGGGTTCTGGGCTCCGGCACCGGGGATGGACTGGTTGATGTTGACGTTCGAGACGAGGCCGATGGTGCGGGTACCGATGTAGGCGATATCCAGAAGGGTCTGGGAGAAAAGTTCCCGCTGCACGCCGAAGCTCCATTGCATGACCTTGGTGGATTGGAGGTTGTAGTCCCAGACGTTGGGGCTGCCGGAGGAGAGTTGGACGGTGTCTTTAGGGTCAAGGGGAACGGCGGCGGGGATGCCGTCGGAGAGCCGGCGGGGCGGGGCTCCATTCTGATCGGTGGCGATGACTTGGGAGAAGAAGAAGGGGAGGTTCTTGTAAAGCTGGCCTCCGCCCTGCCCAGCTTCGACGAAGGAAATGCCGAAGCCGCTGCGGAGGACTGTTTTGCGGTCCTTCGTTAGCATATAGGTGAGTCCGGTGCGGGGGGCGTAGTTGTTGCGATCGAGCTTGCGGAGGCGGCGTTGGGCTCCGCTGCCGGAGGCAATTTCGAGCTTGGCGGTATCGAGGTTGAAGTTGGACCAACGGTCGTGGACTTCGTAGGGTGGGGCCTGAATGTCGTAACGGAGACCCGCGTTGATGGTGAGGCGGGGGTTAACCCGCCATGTGTCGTCGACGAACGCGCCCATGTTCCAGAAGCGCATGCCGAAGGTGCCGACGAGGATGTTGCGGTTGATGGCGCTAGTGGCGCCGAGGGCGAAGTCGGAGAGGGCGGTGGCGGTAGTGGTGGTATTGACTTGGCGGGTAAATTGACCATTGAAGGAGAAGTCGCCGCGGGTGGGGAACGCCGAGAAGCCGTTGAAGCGATGGCGGACGTAGACGCCGCCGGCTTTGAGAGTATGATTCCCGCGGGTCCACGTCATCACGTTTTCGTATTGAAACGAGGTGGTGCGACTTACTTCGGGGTAAGTAGAGTTATCGCCAAGCCCGGAGAAGCCGGTGATGGAGATGGACGGTAGTCCACCGGACTTATCGTTGGTATTGACGCCGGGGATGCCGAGGGCGGTGGCGGTGGAGAATGGGTTGCCAAGGGGTTCAATGTTCTGGTTCCAGCGGACCACGCCCAAGCGGGTTTCGTTGATGAGGGAAGGGGTGAAGACTTTGACGTAATTAAAGGTTCCGCTTTGGTTACGGAGGGGGGTATCGGTGGCGGTATAGGTGCCGTCGGCCGCGAGGTAGGGGTTCTTATCGACACCGGAGCCGGCGCGGACAGGGATGAAGCCGGGGATCACCAGGCTGGTATTGTCCCAGGAATATTTGAAAAAGAGCCGGTCGGCGGAGCCGATGTTTTGGTCCAGGCGGACGTCGAACTGGTCGGTGGACTGGCGTTGGGTGGGGTTGTAGGCGAAGTTGCGGTTGGCGGCGGGGGAGGTGGGGTCGGGGAGGAGAGCGAAGAGCTTGGCGGAGGCGGGATCGAGGCGGGTGCGGGGGATTTGATTGCCCGCGAAGGGGGTGCGGAGGGTGCCGGAGAGGGTGGTGGGGTCGAAGATCTGGGTGCCGAGCGCGGCGAAGTTACCGGTCGAGACCATGTCGCGTTGGGGGAGGGTGGCGATGGTGGAGATGCTGGAGCGGGGTTGGGCGACGCGGATGCCTTGGTAATCGGCGAAGAAGAAGGTTCGATCTTTTCGGATGGGGCCGCCGATGGTGCCGCCGAATTCGTTGCGGCGGTAGGCAGGCTTGGCGACGCCGAGGCGGTTGTTGAAGAACTGGTTCGCGTCGAGGGCGGAGTTGCGGAGGAATTCGTAGGCACTGGCGCGGAAGCGGTTCGAGCCGGAGCGGGTTTGAACGATGGTGACGGCACCGGCGGCGATGCCATATTCGGCGGAGTAGTTGGAGGTGAGGACGCGCATTTCCTGGATGGAGTCGACGGTGGGGACCATGATGAGGGTGCTGAGCCAGAGGTTGCGGTTGACCATGCCGTCGATGAAATAGGAGTTGTTTTGGGGGCTGGAGCCGTTGACGGAGATGTTGGTGTCGCCGCGCATGGCGTAGGGGGAAGTGGTGAGATTGCCAGCGGAGCCGGCGTAGGCGCCCGGTCCGAGGAGGACGAGGGAGGTGAAGGTCCTATTCTTCAGCGGCATTTCGATCATCTGCTCGTTGGTGACGAGGGAGGAGACCATGGCGGTTTGGGACTGGAGGAGAGGGGCGGCTTCCGAGACTTCGATGGTTTGCCGGACGTCGCCGATGACCAGACGAAGGTCGACCGTGACGGCGTCGGCGGCGGTGAGTTCGACGGCGGTGCGGACGAGTTTCTGGAACCCGGCCTGTTCGACGGTGAGTCTGTATTGGCCGGGGGGAAGGGCGTAGGCGACGTATTGGCCGTTCGCATTAGAGACGGCTTCGCGTTTGACGCCGGCGGCTTCGTTCTGCAAAAGCACTTTGGCGCCCGCGACAGAGGCTCCAGCTTGATCGGTGATCTGGCCAGCGATGGTGCCGTTCGTGCCTTGGGCAAACAGGGACAGGCAGAGGGTTAGCAAAACGAAGAAGTAGCGGTGCATGACGTATCGAGATGCTATCAAAAGTCGGGGATCTGAAAGTGGTACGATCTGAAAACCGACGATGCGTTGGCTGAACCTCATTTCCTTTTCCGTTTTTGGTCTTTGGGGGGCGGATCCGCGTGCTATTTCGTTGCATCCATTTGTGGGGCAACGGGGGACGACGTTCACGGCGACGGTGCGCGGGAACAATCTGAGCGAGACGCGGGCGGTGGCGACGGACGAACCGGGGCTGCGGGTAGTGGTGGAGGGCTTGGGGAAGGAAACCGGGCCGGCGAGGGATACGGTGAAGATCCGGGTGGAGACGACAGCGGAGACTAAGGCCGGGCGGTACTCGTTTCGGTTGGTGACGACGCACGGAGTTTCGAATTCGCTCGTGCTGGGGATTACAGACGCGTCGGTTTTGGCTGAGCCGGAAGGGCAACATGAGACGCCGGAGACGGCCGTGGCGGTGGCCGCGGCACCGGCGGTCTATACGGGGCTGATTGGGAAGAAAGGGGAGACCGACATCTATTCCTTTTCGGCGGCGGCGGGCGAGACAATGACATTCCAAGTACGGTCTGGGCTGCCGTCGTTAGGTGCTCCGGGCGGAAACGCGAACGGGTTCGATCCGGCAATTTCGATTTTCGAAGAGTCTGGGAGCTGGTTCGATGCGAAGCGACTGAACCGGGTGGCATTTAACGATGAACCCTTATGGGTGCTGGGGCGGTTGACGGACGCGCATCTGGTGCACACATTTGCAAAGTCGGGCCGGTACTTTTTGCGATTAGAGGCCTTTTCCGGGCAGGGTGGGCCAGATTACGGGTATCAGTTGCAGATTTCGCCGGGGAGCGTGGGGCAGGAGCAGGAGGCGCGGAAGACCGATTGGGAGGAGCGGAATTATCAACGGCCGTTGACGGCGAACCGGCTAAACGAGTTGGCGGCGCGGGGTGGAAGGGCAGAGAAGGAGGAAGTCATCGAGACCTATCGGACAGGGGGGACGGTGGGTTTTCCGGCGACGATAGAAGGGACGATCGGGCGGCCGGGGGAGATGCAGCGGGCGAAGTTTCGGGTGGATGGGCCGCAGGATATCGCGATTGAAGTAGAGACGCCGGACGGGGCTCCGCCGTTGTTCAACCCTGTGATGCGGCTGCTGGATTCTACGGGGGCGGAGGTGGTGACGAACGTGTTTGCAGGGCG
>JBKJLJ010000130.1:0-7820 GCA_046597015.1 Bryobacteraceae bacterium | reverse complement strand
CGTAGCGCCAAAGGGCAGTATTCAATCGCCGCGGAGTGGGGCCGCGCTGCGAGAGAATCCCGTCATCCGATTTACCGCCGAGGGCGACGGGGAGCTCTGGGCCTACTACGAACGCCTGGGTTCGGCCTGGCATCGGATCGATTCGACGTGGGACACTACGTGGGTTCCCAATCAACGAAAAGCCAGCATAAAGCTGCAACTTCGCGTCCGGGGAAAGGACGGCTTATGGACGGCCACGCGCTACGTCGAAGGGCTGTCGCTCGAGCGGAAGAAGGTTTCGGTGAAGATTTTTCAAGCCGGGGATCCGGGCGCGGCGGCGCTGGCCGGGGCTACCGCGGCCGCCTGGCTGGTCGGCGACGAGATTCGACCGATCCCCTTAGCTAACGTAGGCGCGGCGCCCGCCGCCGGTGCCGCCCTGCTGGTTCGTTTTGAACGTTAGAGTCCGTCGTCCGGCGCTTCGCCTAACTGAACTTTCACCTTCGAGATTTTCCGTTGCCGTGCGATGGTCAGTTCGATGGTATCTCCGGCGCGTTTTTTCGCCACCGTCCGGGTGATGGCGTCGGGCCGGTCGCAGGGTTGGCCGTCGATGGCCATAATCAGATCGCCGCCAATGCCGATTTCGGCGTTGCCCACGATGGCGAATTGACGCGGACCCCGCAGTCCGGCGCGCTCCGCCGAACTGCCCCGTTGCACGCCCTGAATCAGTAGCCCGCCCTCGGCGGGCAGGTCCAGCGCTTCGGCCCACTCGCCCGTCACGTAGATCACCTCAACGCCCAGCCGCGGTCGCTTGTAACTCTTGCCCGCCCGGTGGTCAGAGATCATCGCCTTCGCTTTATTGATCGGCATGGCGAATCCAATGCCGATGTTGCCGCCGGGGCCGTAGATCGCCGTATTAATTCCAATCACGTTGCCCATCGAATCGAGCAATGGGCCGCCGAAGTTTCCGGGATTGATGGCCGCGTCGGTCTGCATCATGCCTTCGAGTTCCCGGTTCTCATCGGCGCGTATCGTGCGGCCGAGCGCAGAGATGATTCCGGTGGTCAGGGTGCCATCCAGCCCAAACGGATTACCGATGGCCAGCACCTTCTGCCCGACCTGTGTCCCGTCGGAATCGCCGAGGCTGAGGACCGGCAATTTCTTGTTCCGCGGGGTGATTCGAATCAGCCCCAGGTCGTTGTTCGGGTCCTTGTACAGCACTTCGGCGTCGTACTTGGACTGATCCGGCAGAGTGACGACTACCTTGGAATTGCCTGCCAGGACGTGGTTGTTGGTCAAGATTAGACCGCTCGCATCGAAGATAAAACCCGAGCCAGTTTCCTTCGCAGGCACCACTTCAAAGAAGGAGGCTCGCCGATAGACGGTGCTCGAAATGTTGACGGTCGCCGCCCGGGAACGCTTGTAGATATCGATGTTATTCTGCTCGTCGTTGCCGAGACCGGCGCCCTTCACAACCGGTGGGTCCTGCCACCCCGGACCATCTGGCGTGGCCAGTCCATAGGTGGGGAAAAATCGAGATTTGGCGATCGTGGTGAGGTAGACGAATCCACCGGTGAAGGCAATGGCGAGAAAGAGAAAGCGGAACCGTTTCATAAAGGGAGGGTTAATCAACAAGGGCCCTAAGATCATTATAGATTTCCTCCGCCTGGCGTCGAGCGTCGTCGAGCGAGACAGAAGTGTCTATGACGTAGTCGGCGAATTTTCGTTTCGTCGCAAGCGGCATCTGCCGGTCAATGCGCGCCTGCGCTTGTTCGCGGGTCCAATGGCTGCGCGCCATGGCCCGCGACAACTGGGTTTGCGCGTCGCAAGTAACCAGAATGAGCCGCGCAAATTGCTTGTAAAGGCCGGTTTCGATGTGGATGGCGGCTTCGTACAGAACGATGGCGTGGGGGTCCAGTTCGAAGATGTCGACGAAGCGTTGCCGGCGAAACTCTTCCACCACCGGGTGGACGATCGCGTTCAACTGAGACAACTTGGCGGGATCCTTAAAGACGATGGCACCGAGGGCTCGCCGGTCAATGGAGCCATCGGGCGCGCAGATCCCCTCGCCGAAGAGGGCTACAGTTTGGTCGCGGGCCGGACCAGCCAGCGCCTCATGACCCAGTAGGTCGGCTTCGACCAGGTGACAGCCCATCGCCACAAACATGCGGCCAACGGTGGATTTACCGGTCGCCAGCCCGCCGGTGAGCGCGACGGTTAGCATCGTTGGCGAAGCTCGGACGCCTCGACGGTGTTACTCATGAGCATCGCGATGGTGAGCGGCCCCACGCCGCCCGGGACCGGCGTCCAGGCGCTGGCTAACGCGGGAGCGTCGAGCGGGTGGGTGTCTCCCACCAGCAGCTTTCCCTTGCGGTCGAACTCGGCGAGGATCGCGGGGTCGTTCCGCCAAATCGCTGCAACTTGGCTTCGTTCGGTCAGCCGGTTGATCCCCACGTCGATCAGCACGGCACCCGGGCGGATGTGATCCGCCGTCAGGAACGCCGGCCGGCCAATCGCGCCGACGAGAATATCGGCTCGTTGGCATTCGGCGGCCAAATCCGCCGTGCGGGAGTGGCAGATGGTTACCGTCGCGTGCGCATGCAGCAACAGCATGGCCATGGGCTTGCCGACAATGTCGCTGCGGCCGACGATGACGGCACGCTTACCCGCGACCTCGATGCCACAGCGGCGCAGCAATTGCATTACCCCATTCGGAGTGCAGGGGCGCGGGCCGGGCAATCCGATCGAAAGGCGTCCCACGTTCACTGGGTGAAACCCGTCGACATCCTTGTCGGGAGCGATGCGACTCAGCACCTGCTGGGCGTCGATGTGCTTGGGCAAGGGCATTTGGACCAGAATGCCGTCGATGGTCGGGCTCGCGTTGAGGTGATCGACAATGGCGAGAAGTTCGGCGGTCGTCGTCGTCGCTGGGCGGGTAATCTTGTCGCTGAAAAATCCGAGTTCCCCGCAGGTCTTCACTTTACTGGAGACGTAGACCTCGCTCGCCGGGTCCGCGCCCACCAGGACCACCGCCAACCCGGGCCGCCGGGGCAGCGCGAGGATGCGGGGTTGGAGTTCGGAGAGGATTTCGTCGCGGACGCGCTTGCCGTCCAAAAGCTGAGCCATGTTAACAGGCTACTATCTGCGCTCCACTATTCGCTGCCCCTGGGGCGCCGGCTGCAAAAGAAATTTATACTTTCGTCGATAGACATTGAGCTGAGGTGGCCACCGTCCGAACGAATACGCGACGGTACCGCACTTTGATTCAGAACCCGGCCAGCCGGGCCTCGGCGTCACCGAACTCCTTAAGGTTTACGCCCATCCGGTCCATAATCCCCAGATACAAACTGCACAGCTTTCGGTTGTCGTCGCCGGCCGCAAAATAGTCGAGCGCGCGCCCGGTCTTCAACTTGCCCCCCAAGCCGCCAATCGTCACCACCGGCACCTTCTTGTTGTCGTGCTTGGTTCCCGACCACATGTTCGAAAGGAAGAGTAGGCAACTGTTGTCGAGCACCGAGCCCTCCCCCTCCGGCATCGCGTCCAGGCGCTGAGCCAGGTAGGCCAACTGGCTTACCTGGAAGTGCACGATCTTCTGGTAGTCCTCTTCGGTGTCATAGTGCGAGGCACCGTGATGCTGCTTGCTGACCCCGAGAAACGGATAGTAGAGCGCGGAAAGGTCGCGGGCCAAAAGCAACGAGGCGACGCGAGTCTTGTCGGTTTGAAATCCCAGGGCGACGATGTCGCACATCAGGCGAATGTGATCGCGGATATCCTCGGGCAAGCCATCCTGCGGGCGTTTCATTGCGAACAGGGGGCGGCCCGCATCGCGCGCCCGATCTTCGGCTTTGCCCTTATCCGTGCGCATGCGCTCAATACTGCGTTCCACATCGCGCACACTCGCCAGATACTCGTCCAGCTTAATCTTGTCGGTGGAACTGATCTGGCGGCTCAAGGCCACCGCGTGTTCCTTGACGCGGTCCAACACGCTCGTATTCCGCAGTCTGCCGCCATTTTCGAACAGGCTGTCGAACGCCAGCGACGGATACATCTCGTTGGGCACCGGCGAATCGCTATTCTGCCAGGATATGTGCGAACTGTAGGCGTTTGAAAAGTTCGTTTCATGGAACCCGGTCATGGCCCGCTCACAGGCCAGCACCATGCTGGGTTGCGGCGTCTCCTGCCCGATCTGATTGGCTAGCACTTGGTCGATCGTGATGCCCCCGTGGATGATCGAACCTTTGCGGATGGGCACGCCAGAAAGTAGATTTCCGGTCATCGCCGGATGAATCCCTTGCCCCGTCGCGGCCTTGTTAAACAGGCCATCAATGACGTTGATCTTCGCTTTCAGTGGTTCCAATGGCGCGAGCGACTCGCCCAGTTTCATCTCGGCACCCGACCCTTTGGCCCACCAGCGGCCAGGGCTGATCCCGGTGCCCATGAAGAGCACGGCAAAGCGCTGGGGCTGCGCGGGGGGTGTCGCCGCCGAGGCCGAAAAGACGCCAAAGCCCGATAGCGATTCCAACCACGGCAGAGCGACCGTCACCCCGGCACCACGGAGGAGCGTCCTGCGGGATACTGCCGATTTTCGTTGTCGAAGCGGGTTCATCATTCCCTCCCGTTGGCCGACAGTTGGTCACGGCCGCGTTTGTTGAGAAACTGCCGGCTGGTCACTATGCGCTCCATTACGGTATCAAAGCGGAGGCCGTGGGCGGGAAGCTGGTTGCTGATCTCTTGAATCAGGACTTCGTCGGAAAGCGCCGGGCTGCGTCCCAAGGCGTAGGCCAAAAGTCTGCGGGAAAACCCGCGCACGAAATCTTCCTGCCGGTGGTTGCGAATGTACTGCTGGATGCCCGCTAAACCCTCTCCCTCAAAACCCTTCGGGAAGGTTGCGTGCGCATCCACGGCGTGCCCGCCCAAGTCCTGGGTGCGTTGCCGGCCCACTGGGTCGAACCCTTCGAAGGCCAACCCGAAGGAGTCAAATCGGGCGTGGCAAGCGGCGCAACTCGGATTGGCCCGATGCCGCTCCAGCATCTGACGCAACGGCAGATCCATCTTAGCCTCATCCGCCGGCAGCTCGGGGACCACCGCGGGTGGCGGCGGGATTTGATCGCCCAGTATGTTCTTCGCTACCCAGTACCCGCGCTTCACCGGGCTGGTTCGCAGTCCCGGCGCGTTCTTCGTCAGAAATGCAGCCATGGGCAACAGTCCGCCCCGGCCGTAGCGGTCGGCGTCAGCAAGGCGAACCCAAGCATTTTCATCGCCCGCTATCGGGGGCATGCCGTAGTGACGGGCCAAAACAGGATTCACGAAGGTATCCCGGGCGTACAGCAGGTCGAGAATGGAACGGTTGCGACGAAATACGTCCAACAGAAACCGGATCGGTTCTTCGAACATCGCCTCTCGCAACCCGTCGCTGAAGGAAGGGAAGCGCGTACGATCCACCGTGCCGATCTGCTCGAAGTCCCGGATTTCCAACCAGTTTCCTCCGAATTCCACCGCCAGTGCCCGGCTTCGCGGGTCCTGCAACATCCGTCGGGTTTGGGCCTTGATCACTTCCGGCTGGTGTAAATCACCCGCGGCGGCGTGCCGTCGTAACTCTTCGTCTGGCATGCTCGACCACAGGAAATAGCTCAGTCGACTCGCCAGATCAAACTCCGTCAGCGGCTGAACTCCGCTGCCCGTGCCCATCAAGTCGATGCGGTAGGAGAACTTCGGAGACATCAGGATCAACACGATCGCCTCGCGGATCGCCCCTTCGTGGTCGAGTGCGTAGCGCTCCCTGGCCTCCCGGTAGAACGACAACAAATCGGCTCGATCGGCGGCCGTCAACGGACGACGATACGCCCGAGCGGCAAATTCGTATAGCGATTGCAAATGGCTCGGTTCGGCGTCGCGCCGGGCTTGCTGCACCCAGCGAATGCCCTCGTTGGCTTGGTTGAAGAAGTCCCGAATCGCCTGGATCGCCACGGCGCTGCCACCCTTGGCGAATCTCAGGTACTCCGCTTCCAGCTTTCTGAGCCTTGCTTCCGAAATGATCTGGTCCACCTCAATCTCGCCGACCTCGGGCTCGCCGTCCTTGAAGTCGTCGCGCGTTCCGCGGGTCCCTAGCTTCGCGAATTCGACGTAAGTGCGGATATTGATGGAAGCGACATAGTCCATCTCCCTCCACATCCCGTCCAGGGTCGCCTGCTGCTTCCCGTCGAGCAGCAGATCGAACAGCGGTTGGTCGTCGCGGAAGTAGCCCATGACGTTGTGGTAGCCGGCACTCAGATAGCGGCCTTCATCTTTTCCCGTCACGAAGTAGTTTCGGCCGCGCGACTCTTTGTAGAACATGTCGGGAAAGACGCTGCAGAACCGGCCCCAAGCCGCTTCGTACCGGGTGCGTTGACCGGCCGGAACGAACAGATCCGTATCGCCTGGTTTGTTTTCCACCAGGACCGTTTTGCCCGGACCGAACGCATTCGCCCACTCCGGCTCGACTACGTTGGCCTGACTGAACGGAGGCTCATCGGCCACCTGCAACTGGCGGGGGTCAAACTTCCGCCGATGCGTCGCGTACTGCGTGTTTTTCCAGATCAAGAGCGGCTGCCATGCCGCGCCGATCGCGCCCGCTGTAATGTTGATGAACCGCGGCTCCACTTTCGCGCGCACTTGCGCGATGTAGTCTCGCATCTGCTCCCAACCGGATCGCGGCTCACCGGCGCGCGGCCCGGGCAGGGCTCGCCACATGGACTGCAATTTCACCAGCGGGCCAACCTCTTCAGCCTTCTCCAGGGTCCGCCAAACGGTGTCCAGATACTTGGCGCTGACGCCGTTTTGCCTTGCGAGATCGGCCAGCGTGGCCTTCGGCTGCCCCAGCGCTGCCCGATGCCGGAAGCGCCATGCGGCCTGAAAGTAACTGACGTAGTCCGTGTTCTGCCGGTGATAGAAGTCGATGATTTGGTGCACGGCGAACTTGTCCCGATCGGTTTCCGCGAGCATCAGATGCGGGGCGAAGGAAAATCCCTTCTCCTTGAGGTACAAGTGGGAGGCCACCTCCCGCGCCGCTTCCAGATACTTATTCAGCAGCGTGGGGGACATGTTCAGTGTTTCGCCGGAATTGTCGAAACCCGCCGTGTTGGCCGGATCAACCGGAAACTTTCGTGTCGGACGGATGTCGACGCCCGTTAGATCGCGCACGGTGTAGTTGTACTCGGCATTGCTCAACCGTCGCGCGAGCACGACCCCGGGGTCGCCGGCATTCCGCCGGGTCTCATAATCCCGGACGGCGTGGAACCAATCGAGCGCCGCGCGCCGCTGCGCGGGCAGCGGATGCCGTGCTCCCTTGGGTGGCATCTCCTCGGCTTCCAGGCGCTCTAAAATCTGGTTGGCGCGCCGGCCGTCCTGCCACAAGCTCGCCATCGTCGGGAACGCGCTCAGGTCCAACTGCGCCGCGGGCTCCCGCTGGCCGTGGCAGCTCAGACAGTACGTAGCGAGGAACGGCCGGACGATTTTGACAAACTTGCCCTCCAGCTCAGCGTTCGTGGCCATTTGACCCTGCGCGGCACTGATAATCGCAGTCGCTGCCAAAAAGCACATACGACCCGCCCAAAGGGCGGACAACCGGGCTGAATTCCCGCGCTTCCGCATAGCTCGCTCCAGCATAGCTTATGGGACGCTGTCCAGGGCGAGTCAATCCTCGCGGTTTGCCTCAATTTCAGTAAGTCCGGTCCAGGCTCAGTCGTGCCCGGCCCATCCGGCGCCCGGATTTCGTAAATCCAGACCGCGCCCGTCGAGGCCTTCGTCAACTTCGTCAGCGATGACATGGATGCTCTTCATCGATCGGGCTGCAGAACGGGTGCGGT
>JBKJLJ010000149.1:0-9671 GCA_046597015.1 Bryobacteraceae bacterium | reverse complement strand
GGCACGCTATCCGGTGACGATCGACCCGATCGCGCAGCAGGCCTATCTGAAGGCCTCGAACACTGCGGCCAACGATTATTTCGGCCTCTCGGTGGCTGTGTCCGGGGACACGGTAGTGGTTGGGGCCTACTGGGAAGACAGCAGCGCTACAGGGATGAACGGGAACCAGGCCGACAACAGCTTACTCGACAGCGGAGCGGCGTATGTGTTCGTGCGAAGCGGCACGACTTGGACTCAGCAGGCTTATGTCAAGGCGTCCAAATCGTGCCGCTGCGCACGAACACATATGCAGCGCCGCTGTCGAGTGCGCTATTGTCGGCTTGGTTCCCGTTCACTCCGGTCGCGCCGCTGTCTTCCCAGTAGGCCCCCACCACCACCGTGTCCCCGGACACAGCCACCGAGAGGCCGAAATAATCGTTGGCCGCAGTGTTCGAGGCCTTCAGATACGCCTGCTGCGCGATCGGGTCGATCGTCACCGGATAGCGCGCCCCGCGATCATCCACGGCAAGCTTCACGAGGCCGCCTTCCACCTTCATCCGCGCCGGCAGCGCACGCCCATCCGCGTCCCACGCGGCCAGACCCGAATAGCGAATGCGCACTATTCCCAAACTATCAACAAATTCGACTCCGGTGCCCGATAGCTGTGGCCGTAGGCCGCCGCGCACGGAGAGGTGAATCTCGCGCGGCGCCCGCAGCGTGAATCCATGTTCCAGCCCGCGGGTATCGTTCAAAAACCACTCGTCGAGATCCGCGCTCCAGCGATAGGTGATCCGATTGACGTCCGTGCTGACTTGCGCGCGCCCGTTCTCGTTGGCTAGCGCAAGCCCCCAATTCCAGGTGCCCTCGTCGGGCTTCACCGAAAATCCCTGGCCGTCGAAGTGCGCCAGCCATTGCTGTTCAAAGCTGCGGGCAACAAATCCGTTTCCCTTAGGAAACATAGCGTGGCGATGCCGTTCGTACTCGCCCCGGATCTGCGTCCAATCGGCAAGCTGCAAGCCATTAGGAGGAACGGTACGATCAGTGCTCCCCGGCAGCTTCGCCATGGCTGGAAGGGCCAAGCCCATCACGGAGACCATCACTACTAGTCGTCTCATCGATGTTCGTCCTTAATCGTGTGTTCCGAGGAGAGCCCACGCTACGGAGGCAATGGACGGAATCTGCGGAAAGTATACACCCCTTCCGCAAGGGGAATCTCTATGAACTGGGTATCCTTCGGCTGGGGAAGCGGAGACGAAGGGTGTTCTGCCTATCGGAAGTGAACACTAAAGGATTCGGAAATCCGATCCCCAATCAGGAGGCGGAATCCTTCACCTAATCGGCTGGGTAAGCGTAGATTGATCTGGAGAAGGTTCGCGACGAGGCCGGGGGCAGTGCCGGCGTAAAGGACTTCGACAGAGCGGTCGCCGTACAGTACAGCGACGGGGAAGGCAGGAACAATGACAATCGGGAGAGTTGGAGTTTGCGGCCCAGCCAGCGAACCGTCAGGTAGAGGATTCCGAGGGAGGCCGGCACCGCTGGCAAAGATCGTCACCAGCGAGCCAGGGGCGGTCGGATTGGCTAGGGTATTCAGGGTGCCGTCCTGATTCAAGGCGAGGGCTTTACTACCATTCCGCAATACCTGCGGCTGCGCCGCGGCGACGTGGACCGTGGCGGGCAAAGAGTTCCCGGCCGGGGTGTTCACTTGCACGCTGACCGTGGCGCTAGCGCCGATGCCATATGGGACCAGCGCGTTCAACTGTCTTTCGCTGACGTACAGCAATGGGGCGGGTATCCCGTTGAAGAGCACTTGCGTGCCGGCTAATTGGTTCGCGATGCGGCCGTTGCCGTCTAACGCGGCACCGACCCCGGTGGCCGGCCCCAGAAGGTTGCCGTATAAACTTACAAACTCACCGGGTGCGATCTGCCCTTTGCTGGGGCCCTCGAAACTCCCGGCGAGGCCGAGAATGGAGACGCCGGATAATTGGGCGGCCGGTGCGCGGAGGACGGCACCGGAAGCGCCCAGAATCGAGAGTTGATTTGACGACAGGCTGATGGCATGGCCGGCAGCCTCGGCGGGCGCGGACTGGTTCGAGAGAAGGCGGGAACCGTCGGCGGCGACAAGAGAAATGAAGGTGTTTGTGGTTCCCGAGATGCCGGTGATCCAGATGTTGTTCTGAGGATCGAGCTGGAGGTGATTGATCCCGTCGATAGCGGGTCCGCCGAGGAAGGTGGAAAAAACGAGGGCGGTGGCGGTAGGATTCAACTTGGCAAGGAAGCCGTCGGTGATTCGATTAAAGGAGAGGAGTTCGCCCCCAAATTTGGTTTGGAGAGCCCCGGGGGTGGTGGGGAAATCGTACGCGTTGGTATACCCGGCAACGAGGATGTTGCCGCCCGAGTCCTGGGCGAGGGCCTTGATGAGGTTCGTGCCTTGCGGAGCATTCGTCGTCCCATAAGGTGAGCCGCCCAGAAAAGTTGACCAACGGAGCGCGCTGCCAGCCGAGTTGAGTTGGGTGATGAAGCCGTTATGGGCAGAGTTCTCGGAGCAGCGGCAGACGGACTGGACGACGCCGGCGGTGACGGGGAAGTCGTTGGCGTTGGTGTAGCCGGCGACGGTGACAATGCCGTTGCGGTCGGCAAGGATCGCATTGATGAAGGTATAACCGAACTTATTGATGCAGCGGCTGCCCCCGACGAGGCAGTTGGCGGTGGCTCCGCCGAGAAAGGTGGAATAGAGGAGACGGTCGCCCGCGGGAGAGAGCTTCATCACGACGCCGAAACGTATGGCACCGAATCCGGTTATCTTGGGTCCGGCCTTTTGAAACGCTTCGGCGGTGATGGGGAAATCGGCGGCGGTGGTAACTCCAGCCAAGTAAATGTTGCCGATGGGATCGAGGGTGAGTGCTTGGATAGCAGTGGTACCGTTACCGTCAATCCGGGTGGAGGAGAGAAGCTGACCGGTGACGGGATCGAGGCGACTGAGGAAGCCAGAAGGAAAAGGGGTGGCAACGGAGGGGAAGAGGGGATTGCGGAGCGGGAAGTCTATGGAGTTGGTTTGGCCGGCGATGAGGAGGTTCCCTTGGGCGTCGAGGGCTACGGCGAGCGGTTGGTCGTCCCCTCCCCCACCGAACTGGAAGGTCGCGACGATGCGGTGAGCGGCGTCCAGTTTCGTGACGGACACGTTGGAATGGTCGATGCCAACGACGTAGAGATTGCCTTGGGGGTCGGGGACAAAGCAGCAGGCTTGGCCAGAGGAGAGGTTCGCGTAAGTGAGCTGGAAGGCGGCGGGAGTGATGGTGGGTAACGGGAGCAGTAGGGCGATGAGGAAGACTGGCATGAGCAAGAGGTTATCAGCTTAGCCCTGAGCTTATCTTTGCAGGTATCCTGGTTCTGCCATGCGCCTTGCCACAATCGTTTTATTTTTTGGTGTTTTTGGGTTACGGGCCCAGTCTCCCCTTGCGGTCGGCGGCGACTACGCCGCCCAGTTTGAAGCTTGGCTGACCAAGGAGGCGGAGGGCCATTGGGCGAAACGGGAGCAGACGATCCAGGGGCTTTCGACGGCGGCGCAGATTCGGGAGCGGCAGGGATATGTTCGCCGCACGATGCTCGAGTTGATCGGAGGGCTTCCGTCCGAAAAGACCCCGCTCAACGCCCGCACTACCGGCTCGTTTTCCCGGGATGGCTATCGGGTGGAGAACGTGATCTTCGAAAGCCAGCCCGGGTTTCTGGTGGCCGCCAACCTCTATCTACCCACGGTAGGGACCGGGCCATTCCCGGCAATCCTGGGGGTGGCGGGACACTCAGTGAATGGGAAGGCTTCGTCGACCTACCAGACAGCTTTTATCGGTTTTGCCAAGCAGGGGTTTGCGGTGTTCGCCTTCGATCCGCCGGGCCAGGGAGAGCGCCTGGAGTACCTGGATCCGGAGACGGGCCGGTCGCGTCCTGGACCCGGCGTGGCCGAACACAATATGGCTGGTTTGCAGACGCTGCTGACGGGGCATACTCTGGCTCGGTATTTCGTCTGGGACGGGATTCGGGCGTTCGATTATCTGCTCACTCGCCCCGAGATCGATCCGAAGCGGATTGCGATTGCGGGTAACTCCGGCGGAGGGACGCAGGCGGCTTACTTGGCGGTCTTGGAACCGCGGTTGGCGGCGGTGGTTTCATCCTGCTACATGACGCGCTGGCGGGAGCTTTGGGCCGGGCCCGGGCCGCAAGACGCCGAACAGGTGTTTCCGGGTTTTATCGAGAAAGGGCTTGATTTTGGGGACTTCGCCCTGGCCTATGCGCCCCGTCCGTTCCTGATGACGACCGCCATTCGGGACTACTTTCCGATTGCGGGGGCACGGATGACTTACAAGCAGAATCAACGGCTGTTTGACTTACTCGGCCAGAGCGAGAAGGCGGGGTACTTTGAATTCGATGATACGCACGGGTGGAGCCAGCCTCGCCGGGAAGCGGCTTCCCGGTTCTTAGCGAAGAATTTTCAGGGGCGGGAGACGGACGGCACGGAACCGGCGATTTTGACCGAAGAGGAGTCAGTGCTCTATGCGACGCCGACGGGTCAGGTTACGGGATCGACCGTTCGATCGATGAATGAAGGGGAGGCGCGCCGGCTAGCAGCGGGGCGGCGGCCGGTTTCTTTGGAGTCGGTGGCGAAGGCAATTGGCTGGAAGGGCCTGCTGCCGCCTGTTCCGGAAGCGCGGAAGCGAGGAGAGTCGAACGAGGGCGGGATCCGGGTGGAGAAGCTCGAGTTAATCGTGGAAGGGGGCGTGGCGATTCCGGCGCTGCTGCTGCATCCTGCGACTGTTCGGCGGGCAGTTGTTTTCGCGAGTTCGTTCGGGAGAGGGACAGATCCGGATGTGCGGGAACTCGCGCGGGCTGGGGCGATGGTGCTGGCGGTGGACCCGAGGGGCGAGGGCGAAAGCTATCGGACGGCGGGACGGACCGGATATAGTCAGGGGTATCAGTTAGCGGCTCGGGCGATGCTACTGGGGCGGAACATGGTGGAGATGCAGACGGCAGATTTGGTGGCTGCGGCGCGGTATTTGGCTAGCCGGACGGAGGCACCGTTGGCGCTGTATGCGAAGGGCGCGTTCGGACCAGCGGCGCAGTTCGCGGCGGCGTTGCATCCACCCATCGGGGAGTTAGTGGTGGAACGCTCGATCGTGAGTTACATGGACGTGGCGGCGGCGGCGATGCATGACGGCTTGGAGCGGACCGTCGTGCCCGGAATTCTAGGAAAACTGGATCTGCCGGAGGTGCTCAAGTTAGTGGCGCCTCGAAAGACTATGCTGATTTCTCCCGCGCACGCCAACGGGCGGATGATGTCCAAGGCGGGGGCCGCAAATCAAATGAGCCCGGCGGTGACGGTGGTACTGCGAGGCGAGGGTTGGAACCTGCAGCGGACGTTGCCACATTGGTTTAGCGCGGGTTTATAGCGGGTGGCCAGGTCGGATTGGCCGTTGCCATCGATCGTTCCACCGCCTGCACCAGATAAGGGTATGGATTCAACGGCATTCCTTTCCACCATTCTTTCCCCGGTCCCAACTCGACCATCGCGAGATGAAGGTGCGGTACGCGGGGGTTGGCGTTCCCGGTTGAACCTACATAGCCAACAATCTCGCCGGCAGTAACCGCGGCACCCTCCCGCAGTCCAGGGCGGTAGCCATCGAGGTGGGCGTAGTAGTAGCAGTATTGACTCGACCGATCGAAGAGATAGATGGTGATGCCGCCTGGCTTGCTGAGGAATAGCTTCCGTATGGTGCCGCCCGTGACCGCGCGGACGGGGGTTCCGCGGGCTGCAACGATGTCAATGGCGTCGTGCCTTCCGCCGCTCCGAGGATCCGAAAAGGTATCGTGAAGGTCCTTTCGAGTGAGGCCCTCGATAGGGGGAACCAGCGCCACTTCGGCGTCTGGAAAAGCGACGAGCGCGACAGGTAAGCCGAGCCATAAGCGCCGTAGCATCGGGTTATTCCTCTAGAATCGCGGGGGTGCCGACGCGAACCATTTTTGCCAGATCCGATGCGTCCCAGTTCGTCAGGCGGATACAACCGAACGACTCGGTGCGGCGGACGGTTCCCGGTTCGGGGGACCCGTGGATGCCATAGTGGGGCTTCGAAAGGCCCATCCAAACCGATCCGGCCGGATTGTTCGGACCCGGGGGCAGTTGGGCTTTGGTCCCATCGTGCTTGGCGCTCCAAAAATGCTCCGGATCGTAATAGAACACTGGATTAGGCTGCACGGTGGCGATTCTCCATGAGCCTAAGGGGAGTGGGTCATGAGGGCCACCCATAGTGGCTGGATATTGGGCAAGCACTGTTCCATTTCCAGACAGTGCGGTGACCGTCCGTTTTGATTTAGAGACAACTACGCGGGCAGCGCGGGTGGCGGCAGCGCGGGCGAGGCGGGGCACCAGGAGCTCTTCACCTGCGGTAGAAAACTTCTTGCCGGGATTGAGCTGGAGCAGGAGTTGCGGGGAGATGTGGAAGTGCTCGGCGACGCGCTCGTCCGCGGTTTGATACCCCATGCGCTTGAGCTTGGCTTGTTCCTGAACGTCTGCCGGAATCGCCACGAGAGGGTCACGAATATCCTGGGCAGTGAGGGTGTAGTTGATTAAGAGGTCGTCGGTGTCTTTGTTGAGAAGTGACCACATTTCGCCGTCTACGATCCCTGTGGGCTTCAATTGATGCCGTTCCTGAAAGCCTTTGACGGCAATCTCAAGGTCGGGACCGAAGCGGGCATCAATTTCGCCAGGGGAGAACCGAGCCCGATCCATCAAGATTTGTGCTCGGAGCACGCGAACGCCGGCAGAGCCGGGACTCAGGTTGCTGACATCCGTTCCGTCGTTCACTTTTTCCATCGCGTTCGCGGGGTTCACGACTCGGGTGGATGCTTTCGGCCGAGGGCGTTGGTCCCAAGCAAAGGCAGATGATCCGGGGAAAAGGACCGTTGCGAGGAGGATAGCGGTTGAGCAGAGCTGCTTCATACCAACATGGCTGCAATTGCAGTGCCAAACGCAATTGCAGCGGATTCTCGGCGGCCAGGGTGACCGAAGGATCGAACTACGAGCTGAACGGGGTAAGATA
The DNA here is from genome assembly GCA_046597015.1 of Bryobacteraceae bacterium. GTDB lineage: Bacteria > Acidobacteriota > Terriglobia > Bryobacterales > Bryobacteraceae. The sequence continues at coordinate 2,607 of JBKJLJ010000149.1, read as the reverse complement.
GGCGAATCTGATGGCGACGAAATCGTTCAAACAAGTGATCGTGATGCGAGATGACCTGAACATGGGTCGAGGCAAAATGGTAGCTCAAGGCGCCCATGCCAGTAGTGCTTGTCTAGCCGCCAGCCTGCTGCGTTTGGCCGAAGAGTACCACGCCAAAATGCCATCCGACGAAATCGACTGGATCGAAGCCGGGCAAACTAAGATCTGCGTTCGGGTGGGGTCGGAGGCTGAACTGATGGAAATTGCGGCGAAAGCGGTGGCCGCTAACCTTCGTTGTCATGTGATCACCGACGCCGGTTTGACCGAGTTCGGCGGCGTGCCCACAAGAACTTGCCTTGCCATTGGGCCCAATGAGGTCCCTGCCGTGGATGAGATTACGGGACGCCTGCGATTGTTATAGCGATCACTACGCGGTCGGGTAAGTGACTAGAAGCGGAAGGAGACGGTGATGTTCATCAGGCCTTGTCCGCCCGCGTTGGCGGTGGTGCCTTCGTCAGAGGTGGACGTCGAGACCTTGCCGAAGACGGCGGGGTTGGTGAAATTCACGGTCGTGTTCGGGGCCGATAGGTTGTACCACTTGAAGGGGTTCTGGAAGTCGAAGCGGAAGGTGGCAGTCAGCCGCTCCTTGATCTGCCAGTCCTTGGAGGCGGAGAACTGAGTGTCGATGAAGCGTTGGCGATCAAAGGTGTTCCGCCCGACGTTGCCTTGGGTGAAGGCGGCGGGGTAGGAGAAGTAGTTCATCGATTCGATGAGCGAGTTTTGAGCGGCTTGGACGAAACGGTTGGCCCCGATGTCCTGCCAGTTGTCGCGAAGGCGGGCGCGGTCACCCGTGGTGTTCGGGCGTCCCGCACGGGTGGCGACCACTCCGGGCATGTATTGGAAGGGGCTGTTGGCAAAGCCGAAGGTGAGCGCGTCGCCGCTTTGGATGCGATAGAGATAGACCATGTCGAAACCGCCGAGCATGGCGTTGATCCACTTACCCGAATTGAGCCACTTGCGGCCGAGGCCAAAGGGGAGCTGGTAGTTCATGCTGCCGGTGAATTGATGGGTCCGATTGTTGCCGCTTTCGGCCCGGTCCATGTCGCGCGAGAGGAAGTTGTTACTGGAGCTGGAATCGATGACCTTAGAGTACGTGTAGAAGGTAAGGAACGACAGGCCTTGGGAGATGCGTTTATCGAGTTTCACGGTGCCGGCGTGGTAGTTGGACCGCGCTCCGTTGGTTCGGAAGAGAATGCTGCCGAAGTTTGGAAAGGGGCGGAAGGGCTGGGAGTTGGTTTGGAAGGCGCTGAATTGAGCAGGGTTGGTGAGGCGGAGGTTGTTGGCCCAGTCGAAGGAGACGTTGTTGATTTCGCGGTTCTCGAAGAAGTTGACGGAGGCGTTGGCGGTGTAAGTGAGTTCGACCAGATAGTTGGCCGCGAAGCTGTGCTGGAGCCCGAAGTTCCAGTTCATGGAATAGGGCGACTTGCGATTGGGGTCGACCCAACTGGCGCTGCGGCCGGCGTAGTTGGTGCCGGCGAAGGGAATGGTTCCGTCGGAGCGGAGGACGGGTTGGAGGAGGAGGGAGGAGAGGGGGCCTTGGGCGAGTTGGAACCGAGGGCGGAAGTCTCCGTTGGGGGTATCGATACGACCGGTGGCAGCGCCGTATTCTTCGGTGGGGGCGACGGGAAGGCGCTCGTCGATGGTGGAGATGGCGAAGCCGGCACGGATAACGAAGCGGCGGGGCAGGGAATAGGCGAGACCGATGCGGGGTTGGAAGTTGTTCCAATCCTTACGGTGGAGCTGCTGGGGATGGGTGATGACGCCGATGCCGCCGGGGACGACGTTGTCGGCGCCGGTGGGGTCAAAGCCCGACAATTGGCCGTACTTGTTATTCGGGGTGCTTTGGAACTGGTAGCGGACGCCTAAGTTCAGGGTGAGGGTGGACGTCAGTTTCCAATCGTCCTGGACATAGAAGGAGTTGATCCAGTTGCGGGGGAGATTGCTGAGGAGGTTTCTGGTGATGGCGTAGCTGGAGACAGCACCGGTCATGAGCTGGCTGAGGGCGTTACCGCCGGTGTTGGGCAGGCCTGTCCCGTTGGGGAGGAGGCCGCCGGTGCCGGAGAGAGTGAAGGTTCCGGCGTTGTTGTCGGTGCTGTAGTTATTACGGCGAAGGCGCATTAGGTCATAGCCGACTTTAAAGGCATGTTTGCCAGAGAGTTTGCTGAGATCCTGGCGAAAATTGATGGTTTCTTCGACGTTGAGGCTGGGGTTGGCGACGTTCGGGATGCCGGTGATGTTGGGCATGCTGCCGACGCCGATGTTGGGGATGCCGAGAAGTTTGCCGAAATCGGCGCCGAAGCCGGGCCACGTCGTGTCGTTGCGAAAGCGGTAGTAGTTCAGGCGGGTTTCGCTGATCATGGACGGGCTGAGAGTGTACGTGGTGCCGATGCCGCTGGTGGTTTGGGCGTCGGTGGAGATGCGTTGCGAGGTGTTGTAGACCGGGTCGACGATGTCGAGATTGGGCGTGAAGGAGGTCCGGGTGTTGAAGCTCCAGTTGAAGAACATCTTGAAGCGGCTGGAGAACTGTTGGTCCATGCGGACGCTGTAATTGACCCAGTCGACGGTTTT
>JBKJLJ010000148.1:0-2797 GCA_046597015.1 Bryobacteraceae bacterium | reverse complement strand
ATGCTACAACATGCTTAAGGGTGAACCACAGGACCATTCCAGCCGGATCAGTCAGGGGCTGCAGCAAGTTCACGCCCTAGCGACCGCCCTCGGTTTTGTGGCCGCAATCGCCGGATTGTATTTCTTAAAAGCAATCTTTCTGCCGCTTGCCTTTGCGGTCATTTTAATGGTGATTCTTTCGCCTATCGTCAGCCTCCTCCAGCGTTTCATTCGGTTGCCCAGAGCAGTCGCAGTTGCGGCGACGATGCTCGCTACGATGATCTTCTTGGCCTACGCAGGATGGCTCTTGACGGATCAGACTCTGCAAATAGCCGAGAAGTTGCCCTCTTATAGTGGAAACATCCGCAAAAAGGTAACCGCGCTCATGAAAACGGGCCGTCTGGGTCAAACTGCCGCGAAGGTGCAAGATATTAGCAAAGAGATCGCCGGTGCCGCCACCCTACCCTCCGATCCGGCGGTTAAGACCCCCCCACAGGCCCGCCCGCTCCCCGTAGAAATACGAGAACCCAAAAACGGGTTGACGGGTATTACCGACGTCGGAAGCATGATTCTGGGGCCAATCGGTCAGGTGGTTTTTGTCGTCATCCTCACGTTATACATGCTCATGAACCGGGAGGATCTGCGGGACCGGGTTTTGCGCCTCTTCGGTTCGAGGAGCGTCGCCGCGATTACGGAAGCGTTGGATGACGGCGCTAAGCGCATCGGCACGTTTCTCCTCCTTCAGTTGTTCACCAACGCGGGATTTGGGGCCTGCGTCTCTGTGGGGTTGTATTTCATCGGCGTGCCGAATGCAATTCTTTGGGGAACCTTGGCGGCCTCTGCCAGATTCATCCCTTATGCGGGATCGATCTTGGGCGCGTCGTTCCCAGCGATGTTGGCGTTCGCCATCTCTCCGGACTGGATCCAACCGCTTCTCGTCGTTGGTTTGTTCTTAACTTTGGATCTGATCATGGCCTATGGAATTGAACCTCTCCTCTTCGGTGCTCACACCGGGATCTCAGCCTTCGCGCTGCTGGTCAGCGCCGCGTTCTGGACAATAATCTGGGGGCTTCCCGGCCTTGTTCTTTCCACTCCGCTCACCGTCTGCGCCGTGGTTTTAGGCCAGTATATCCCGGGGTTGAGCGTTCTTCATGTGTTGCTAGGCGATCAACCCGCGCTATCCCCGGAGGCCCAACTGTACCAGCGCTTACTCGCCATGGATTTGGTGGACGCAAAGTCGATTGCCCACAAATATTTGGCGGGGAGCACTCTTTTGGCGTTCTATGACAACCTACTCCTGCCCGCCCTGAGGCTCGGGGAGAACGATCGCGCAAACGGCTCCCTCGAAAGCAGTCGCGCTACCGGATTTTACGCCACCTGTTCTGAATTGATTGGTGATCTGCCCGGTGGGGAATCTTTGGACGAACCTGAATATGAGGTCCCCCAAGAAACAATTCAGAGGCGCATCATCTGTATCCCTAGGGGCTCCGCGGATTCGGTTGTGTGTTCGATGTTCGCTCAAGTCATGGAAAGCAAGGTAGCCGGGGTCATCGTCCTCCCTGTGAATGCCACTGTACTGGATATGCGCTCGATTGAACTGCAACAGGATGATGTGGTCCTGATCTCTTTTTTCGCGGGCTCTGCGGGACAGCTCAAAACCTTGCTTCAAATTCTTCGAAGGGACTTTCCAGACGCAATCCGCATTGAAGGCCAATGGGGGCTGCCGAAGGACCCGCCGGACGGCAAAACGCAGCTCCCCGTCCCTCCGAATCGAATCGTCGTCCACACTCTCAAGTCGGCCATGGATGCCATAGAAAAGCTTGTCCTGCCAGGCATAATCCCCCAAGACCCGGTCCCCCAGGAACCGGTTGCGGCTTCCCCGCAACTCTTCGCTAAGGAGAGCAGCCAGTAGGACGCCCCAATGAGTCTTCGCTGGACAGGGCTATCTCGACGCTCCACTGCCTCCTGCGGAGGCATAGGGGTCCGATGTTGGCCGCGGGAATCCGTTGGACACTTCGAGTTTGTAGAGTGGACTCCAGAAACTGTCTTCGTCACTCGAAGTCATCCCTCTCCGGGACGGAAAGAAGGCGACTTAACTCGGGCTCGGCAGGTTTTTCGTGATGTCGCTGATAATCGAACTGACGTCGGTCCGCTCAGCCAGGCCTCTAATTTCCGGGTCCTGGGCAATCTGTAACCGGTTATGTTCGCAGATTGCTTGCAGCATCTGAATAATCTTCGTGTTCTCCTCTTCAGCGAGGAGATTGATTTGAAGATCCAGGTGGTTCCTTCGGTCCGCCAGGAGCCCGCTCCGGTTCTGGCTCATCATGATGAAGAGGGAGAGGAAGATCGATTCGAGCGAGACGATCATGGTGAGCAGGGAAAATGGAAACGGATCAAACCCGTGGCCCCATAGATTCAGGCCAATCCAAACTGTAAACCAAATCAGGTGCACCACGATAAACCACATTCGGGCCGCCTGAGTCGCGATGACGTCACCAAGACGGTCAGAAAACGTCCGTTTCGCCAGTTCCTTTTTCTCGAGGTCGCAGATGGCCCTGATGTTCTTTTCTGCGGGTGATTGTGTAGGCATGGCCAATCCTAACGCGGAATGGCCCCTTTGGGCGATGCTCTCGTTTAGGAAGCGAACTGCTCGGGATGCTTTTCTGGCGATGAGCAAAAGACTCAAAAAGCCGTAAGCAGGGCTACTCAGAGAGAATGCGTTGGATCAGTCGCCCAATCGCCTCAGCGTTATCACCCTGAAGCATTGTTAGATGGTTTCCTGAGACATTATGGACGGTCAGGCGGCCGCCTACAAGTT
>JBKJLJ010000116.1:0-3504 GCA_046597015.1 Bryobacteraceae bacterium | reverse complement strand
AAAGATCTGAGATTGAACATATAACTTTCTCCTGAGGGGTGAAAACAATTTTCGGACATGGCGAAAAACGGAACCATTAGCGAGGTTCTAGAATCACTCGTATCCAAATAAGTACTTAGCGAAGAGTTGGCAGGTCCCTGGCGGGGTAGGATCCGTTCGGCAAAGAACAACATCCCAACCCAGTAAGAACAAGCCAAGGTATAAGTATCGTAAAGAGGAGCCCGTGTCAAGCCCATGTTTAATTAGTAATGAACTAATCCCCGAATGGTCACGATTGTAAGTGGCGACGTCCTCGGACAAAAAACACCCCTTCGCGGCCTGCGCGTCAGGGGAGGTTCTTGCTGTAGCTGAGTTGAACCGAATGGGCGGCGAGCTGCGTGGTATGGTTTGTGGTTATGTTGACTCGCGTTTCGATGGTGATTTCACCGCTCCTTGTACTAGCGACCGCGGTTTTCGCAGAGGATCGATTCTTTGATTCGGCGGGGGTGCGGATCCGCTACGTGGAGCAGGGTAGCGGTCCGGCGGTGGTGCTGCTGCATGGCTACGGCGGGAGCTTGCAGGGTTGGCTGGACGCCGGGATTTTCGCGGATTTAGCTAAAGACCATCGAGTGGTCGCGCTGGACCTGCGCGGTCATGGACTGAGCGGCAAGCCGCTGGAGCCGAAAGCATACGGCGAACAGATGGGGCTTGACGCGATTCGCCTGATGGACCATTTGCGGATTCGGCAAGCGCATCTGGTGGGTTATTCGCAGGGGGCGCGAATTCTGGGCAAGCTGTTAGTCACGCATCCGGAACGGTTTTTGACCGCTACGCTGGGCGGGTCGCCTCCGCGGCTCGGTTATCCAGCGGAGGAGGTGGAACGGGGCGAGAGCGATGCGCGGAAACAAAAAGATGCGGCACTGGCGGCGGTGGCGCGGGGACGGGCCGGCCAGGCAGTGACCGCGGCACAGTTAGGGGCCGTGAAGGTGGCTACGCTGGGGATTGTGGGGAGCGAGGATCCTAGTTTGCCAGGGTTGCGGGAAGTAAAAGCGGTGATGCCGGCGATGGGGAGGTTGCTCGTGCTGGAGGGGGCCAACCACGGCACGACGATGAAGCGGCCGGAGTTTCTGCGGGCTCTGCGCGAACATTTGGGGAAGGGATCGTCGCGGGAATGAGAGAGCTGCATCGGACGCTGGGGCTGCGCGATGTGACGCTGCTGGGCGTGGCATGCATCGTCGGGACCCGGTGGCTGGCGACGGCGGCCCATGCGGGGCCGGGGTCGGTGACGCTGTTTCTACTGGCGGGTTTGTTTTTTGTGGTGCCGATTGCGCAGTCGGTGGGGGTACTGGCAGGGCGACGGCCGGAGGCCGGCGGGCAGTACGTCTGGACGCGTGACGACTTCGGCGAGTGGCACGGGTTCCTGGCGTTTTGGCTGTATTGGGTGGGAATTGCGAGTTGGTTGCCGAATGCGGCGATGGCGTATATCAGCATTGCGGCCTACGCGATTGACCCCGCGCTCGTGGAGAACCGGGTGGTGATCGTCGGGGCATCGGTTGTGGCGATTTGGATCGGGGTGGGAGTGAATTTGATTGGGGTGCGGGTGGGGCGGTGGAACCAGAATCTGGGCGGGGTGGCGACTTGGGTGATGGTGTGTCTGCTGCTGGGGACGGCGACGGTGGTTTATCTACGGCAGGGGTCGGCGACGCCTTTGGACCTGGCCCCGCCGATGGGTTTGGCGACGCTGAACTTTTGGTCGCAGATTGCGTTTGCGCTGACGGGGATTGAGCTGTTGGGGATGATGGGGGGCGAAATTAAAGACCCGGAGCGGACGATTGGACGGGCGGGATGGATGGCGGGGACGCTGGCGGTAATGATCTATAGCAGTGCGACGCTGGCGATGGTGGTGTTGCGGAGGCCGGAGGAGACGAGCGTACTCTTCGGGATGATGCAGGCGGCGCGGGCGGGGGCGGAGGTGATGGGCGTGCTGTGGCTGCCGATTGTGTTCGGGGTGCTCTCGACTTGCACGATGTTGGGGCAGTTTGGCGGGTTGGTTTCGGCGACGGCGCGTTTGTCGTATGCAGCGGCGAAGGACGGGTTATTGCCACCAGTGTTTGCGCGGGTGCATCCAACATGGCGTACGCCGCATCTCTCGATGGTGGCGCTGGCGGGGGTGGGGACCACGTTGCTGCTGGTAATGCAGTTGGGGGATTCGATGCGCGCGGCTTACCAAGAGCTCGTTTCGATGATGGTTCTGGGGAGCTTTACGCCGTTCCTCTACATTTTCCTGAGCGCCTGGAAGGCGGGACTGCGGGTGGCTCCGGTGTGCGGGATTGCGGTGACGCTGATTGCGCTGGTATTTACGGCGCTGCCGACGGAGGATGTCGGCAGCGTTTGGTTGTTTGAGGCAAAGATCCTGGGCGGATCGCTGCTGCTGTTGGGGTTGGGGCGGTGGATCTTCAGCCGACAGCGAGGACGGGCTGGCCGAGGACTTCCCAACGGGGGGTGACGCCAAGGCCGGGTTGGGCGGAGGCGGCCAAGCGGCCGTGCTGGCGTTGGGGCGCGCCTTCGGCGTTACTGACGGTGACGTAGCTGTTGAAATCGGTCGCGGTGAAGAGAAACTCCGGGGGGGTGCTGTGGGCGAGGTGGGCGATGGCGGCGGTGATGATGTCGCCTCCCCAGGTATCTTCGATCGTCATGGCGATGCCGAGGGAGACGCAGAGGTCGCGGATCTGGCGGGCTTTGGTGAGGCCGCCGACCTTGGAGATTTTGAGGTTGATGACGTCCATGGCTTGGTCGCTGACGCCGCGGAGGACGGCGCTGAGATCGTCGATGACTTCGTCGATGACAAAAGGGCGGTCGGTGTGGCGGCGGACGGCTAGACACTCTTCGTAAGAGAGGCAGGGCTGTTCGATGTAAACATCGACGTCGCGGACGGCGTGAGCGATGCGGACGGCTTCGTGTTGGCGCCAGCCGGTGTTGGCGTCGGCGATGAGGACGTCGCCGGATTGCATTTGGGCGGCGACGGCGCGGATGCGTTCGATGTCGACGTCGGGGTTGCCGCCGACCTTGAGTTGGAACTTGGTGTAGCCTTCGGCGCGGTAGCCGGCGACGCTGGCGGCCATACGATCGGGGGCGTCCTGGGAGATGGCGCGATAGAGGGGGAAGTCGGCGCCGTAAGTGCCGCCGAGGAGGGTGGCGACGGACTGGCCGGAGGCTTTGCCGAGAATGTCCCAGCAGGCCATATCGATGGCGGACTTGACGTAGGGATGGCCGCGCATGAGTTGGTCCATGCGGCGGTTGAGGACACCGAGTTGGGTGGGGTCAGCGCCGAGGAGGCCGGGGGCGAGTTCCTTGAGGCCGGTGCGGGCACCGTTGGCATAGGCGGCGAGATAGGCCGAGCCAAGGGGGCAGACTTCGCCGTAGCCGCTGAGGCCGGAGTCGGTATCGACGACGACGACGGTGGAATCGAAGACATCGACGGAGTTGCCGCCGGACCATTTGTAGGTGCCTTCGTGGAGGGGGAGA
>JBKJLJ010000086.1:0-8467 GCA_046597015.1 Bryobacteraceae bacterium | reverse complement strand
TCGGCCTGGCCGCCCAGTTCCCCTTCCGTGCCAACTTCGCGCGCCACCCGGCTCACTTCTCCAGCAAACCCGTTGAGCTGGTCCACCATCGTGTTAATCGTATTTTTCAGCTCGAGAATTTCGCCGCGCACATCGACGGTGATCTTCTTCGACAAATCGCCGTTGGCTACCGCAGTAGTTACCTCGGCGATGTTCCGGACCTGTGATGTGAGATTCGTCGCCATCGCATTCACCGAATCCGTCAGATCCTTCCACGTGCCAGCGACGCCTCGCACCTCGGCCTGGCCGCCCAGTTCCCCTTCCGTGCCAACTTCGCGCGCCACGCGGGTCACTTCGGAGGCGAAGCCGTTAAGCTGAACCACCATCGTGTTGATGGTGTTCTTCAACTCCAGAATTTCACCCTTCACGTCGACCGTAATCTTCTTCGACAAATCGCCGTTTGCTACCGCTGTGGTCACTTCGGCGATGTTCCGGACCTGTCCCGTCAGGTTCGAAGCCATGAAATTGACGTTGTCCGTGAGGTCTTTCCACGTGCCCGCCACCCCGGGAACCTGCGCCTGTCCCCCCAGCTTGCCTTCCGTCCCCACCTCGCGGGCGACGCGCGTCACTTCCGATGCAAAACCATTCAACTGGTCCACCATCGTGTTCATGGTGTTCTTCAGCGCCAGAATCTCGCCCTTCACTTCCACCGTGATCTTCGAAGAAAGATCGCCCTTCGCGATTGCCGTCGCCACGTCCGCGATGTTTCGAACCTGGCCCGTCAAATTCGACGCCATCGAATTCACTGAGTCCGTCAAATCCTTCCACGTTCCCGCTACTCCGGGCACCACCGCCTGACCGCCCAGCCGGCCGTCGGTGCCCACCTCGCGCGCCACACGAGTAACTTCCGAAGAAAAGCCGTTCAACTGATCGACCATCGTGTTGATGGTTTCTTTGAGCTCCAGAATCTCACCCTTGACGTCGACGGTAATCTTTCTCGAAAGATCGCCGCGCGCCACGGCGGTCGTCACCGTGGCAATGTTCCGCACCTGAGCGGTCAGATTCGTCGCCATCGCATTCACCGAGTCGGTCAAATCTTTCCACGTCCCGGCCACCCCAGGCACCACCGCCTGCCCGCCCAACCGCCCGTCCGTACCCACTTCGCGCGCCACGCGAGTAACTTCGGAAGCAAAGGATCGAAGCTGGTCCACCATCGTATTGGTGGCTTCCTTCAATTGCAAGATTTCGCCGCGAACGTCCACCGTAATTTTCTTCGAAAGATCGCCGTTCGCTACTGCAATCGTAACCTCCGCGATGTTACGGACCTGAGCCGTCAGGTTGCCCGCCATCTGGTTAACGGAATCGGTCAAATCTTTCCAGACACCGGATACGCCTCGTACCTGTGCCTGACCTCCCAACTTGCCTTCGGTACCCACCTCGCGAGCCACCCGTGTCACTTCCGAAGTGAACACCGATAACTGCTCAATCATGGTGTTTACAAGCTTCGCCGAGCGCAGGAACTCGCCCTTGAGGGGTCGGCCGTCGACTTCGAGTTCCATCGACTGACCAAGGTCACCCTTCGCTACCGCGCCGATCGTGCGGGCGCTTTCCGTCGTCGGGCGCACCAGATCGTCGATCAGCGTGTTCAGCGACTCGGCTTCCTCCGCCCAACCGCCCACCAGCCCCGACAGTGTCATCCGCTGCTTCAGCCGTCCATCTTTACCGACGGTTTGGCTCAGACGTTGAACCTCATTGGAAATGCGATCTTTCTGCGCAATCACCTGATTAAAAGCGGCGGCGATCTGGCCATCCGTGTCGTGCCACCCCACGGGAAGGCGAACAGAAAAGTCCCCGTCTCGAAAAGCGATCATTGCGCCGAGGATGAGTCTCATCCGGACCTCGGACGAACTATCCACCGGACTGTTCGCCGCCTCGGCTAAGGCGGCCTTCCCGTTTCGGGTACCATTTACCCGGCCCTTTCCTCTGGTTGGCAAGAGTTGAGCTTGGTTTTCGTCCATGCGGAATCCTCCTGGAATATTCTATATTTGATCCTCCGGGAAGGACTACTGTTTCGCATCGAGTTCAACATTTTTAGGCAGGCAGTGCGGGGACAAGGCGGACGCCGCTAGGATGCTATTTTGTCTCTCAGAATTGTTGACCCCTCCGCACTCAGAAAATCAAAATCCTCCTTCCTTCACCGTGGTCCTCGCTGCGGTTTCGTCCGCTTTCGCGCGGATTTCTGAAGCTCCGAACGCGACGGAAAACCGCGCAGTCCGCCCAGCTCTCGAGTGGAGAGAGCTCCGCAGATATTCCCCCAGTTCAAACACGATTCGAGTTCCTCGCCCCGCAGTAGACCGTAAAGAAATCCTGCATTAAAGCAGTCGCCCGCCCCCGTCGTATCCTCGGTAGCGACGTCAAAAGCATCAATGAAGTATTCCGCGTCGTCCCACGTCAGCGCGGCGCCCTTGCCACCCAGCTTCACTACGACGCGGTTTAATCCTTTCGCCCGAAGTCCGCGCAGCACGGGGTGTACTCCGGTCTCGCCCGCGACCCACTCGGCTTCGGACTCGTTCGGACAAAATAGGTCCACCGCCCGAAGAATTTTCAGGTTCGTCGGCGAAGTCAGCCAGCTCGTGTGCGATTGCACATCAAGGGACACGAGAACCCCGGCGCGCTTCAGCATGGGAATCAGCCGGCGATCCAGATCGCGATCCGGCGAAGTGGCAATGTGTACCATCCGGGCAGACCTCATTACCTCGGTCCACTCGCGGCTACGAACCAGTGGATTAAGCGCGTCATTCGCTTCGGAATAAGAAAAGAAGGCGCGGTCCTCTCGGGTCGAGACGCTCACCGTAAGGCCAGTCGGCTCCTCACCGTGCAATTTGACATGGGAGGTGTCGACGCCGTTTTCCTGCAAGCGATCGCGGAGCCAGTTGCCATCCTCGCCAATCACTCCCAGGACGGCCACGCTCGCTCCTAATTTTGCGAGGCCGCAAGCGGTGATGGCCGCCCCGCCACCTGCCTCCGGCGCGTACTTCCGGGCGAAAGCCTCTTCCCCAAGTCCCGGCATAGCCTGTAAACCACTAAGAATCTCGTCGACGAATAGTTCGCCCACCACGACGACGTCGAACTTCTTCGGCTTTGGCATCCAAATTTCGCAGCACTTTGTGTTCCTAAAGGGAGCGGCATCGAAATTGCACGCAAAAACCCTCATGAGTCTAACCATTTTGAGCGTTGCCTATCCACTCACCCCGGTGGGTCCCAGCGCCAGCGGCGGATCGGAACAGATCCTGAGTCTGCTCGACCGTCAGTGGACCAAGAAGGGTCACCGATCTATCGTCATTGCCGTGGAAGGTTCCGAAATTCACGGCGAACTCGTACCCTCTCCTAAAGCCCCCCCTGCCGAGTTGAATGAGGCAGTGCGGCGCTGGGGCCAGCGCGCCCATCAACGCCTCATCCGCCAGACGCTCAACCGCTATCCTGTCGACCTCATTCACATGCATTCTCTGGACTTCCATACCTACCTTCCCGTATCGAGCATTCCGACTCTGGCGACCCTTCACCTGCCAGTAGATTGGTACCCACCCCAAATTTTTCAACCGCGGCCCCAGAATTTGTTTTTGAACTGCGTCTCGCGTTCCCAGCAGCTCTGCTGTCCGGTAGAATCTGGCCCCGTACCGGTCGTGCGCAATGGGATCGACGTTGAGTCCTTCCACTGGAAATCGAGAAAGAAGCCTTTCGTCCTGGGTTTGGGACGAGTTTGCCCCGAGAAAGGCTTCCATCTCGCGCTGGATGCGGCCCGGCAAGCCGGCATACCCATGATCTTGGCGGGCGAGCTTTTCCCGTATCGCGACCACCTGGAATATTTCGAGCGAGAAATAGCGCCTCGTCTGGATGCCGATCGTCAGTTTGTCGGTCCTGTGGATGCGTTGCAGAAGCGGGAGCTACTAACCACGGCGAAGGCGCTCCTAGTCCCCAGCCTCGTCGCCGAAACCAGTTCCCTCGTGAGTATGGAAGCGCTTGCCTCCGGCACGCCCGTGGTCGCGTTTCGGGTCGGTGCCATTCCCGAACTGATTGACAACGGAAAGAACGGTTTCCTGGTTGAAAACCGCGAAGAGATGGCGGGTGCGATTGCGGGGGTCGACGCCCTGCGAGCCCAGGACTGCCGTGCGTCGGCAGAACAATACTGTGACTATCGTGGGATGGAAAAGAACTACATTGCGCTCTATCGCCATTTGCTAACGATGGCCGAAGATCGGAAAAGTTCTCCCGCCCGCCCTGCTTTGTAATCGAAGTTTGGAATCGAATAAAAAGGAATGAGCAAAGTAGAATTACTCATTCCCTACGCCGATGCGGGTCGACGATCTAGTTTTACCCTGCCCCTTCGGGCAGATCCCTTGGCCCATTCACCCCTTTAAGAATCGGGTAGAGCTCTTCTCGTTGAGTCCTCGGCCTGCGCTATTGGACGCTGCCAGAGAATTGCGGCTCCGCGGTAGTTCGCAAGTCAGGCGGCTCTTTCGCGGACGATAACGCCCGCAAGGCCGTCTCAGCGGCATTTTTCCCTGCGATGAAAGCATGATCGGAATTGTAATACTCCCACTCGCTATACCGCCCCGCCAGTGTGATCTCGTGCCGTAACAACCACTCGCGGATCGACTCCACCGCTTCCTTCCGGGCATGGTCGTACACCACATAGGCGTACGGCATGTCGATCTGGAATGCCGTAAGGATGGGATCGTCCTCGTTGAAAAGCCCCACGCGAATGCAATCCTGAATCGCTAGACGGGTCAATTCCTCCCCGTCACAAGGCAGCGGCTTGTACTCGGAATAAGTAATTTCGCAGGTGAGACCAAATCCCCCGGGCGCATTGCAATGCGGGCTGGCGTTCCCTTGGACAAAGATGCGATGAAACACGGTATCTTCGGGATAGTAAATCCAATGCTTTTCCGTCAGCGCTTCTCGCCCAACTCCGATGTTCACGCACCGCACCGAAACGTTGCGTAGTTTAGCGGCAGATTCCCGAATGCGAGGAGGAGCCTCCTCCCCCATCAGGCCAATCAGCACAGGCAGCGGCATGGTGCTGATAAAGTGAGCGTACGGCACTTGGCCCCCGTCACTCAAAGTTAGCTTCCGTTTCCGCGGATCGATCACCGTGATCCGCGTACCCAACTTCAGCCGGCCCTTCAGATGAGGCACAAATCCGTTCATCAGGGCCTGGAAGCCCCCATGTAGTGGATAGCCGAAACGGGAATTGGGCCCCATCGGTTTTACCGCGGGCTCCAGCGCACCTTGGAGCATCTCCTTCAGATCGGGCATCGGCACGCGCCCTCCCAACCACGAAGTTTCCATTTCGCTCAACGGCACAGCCCACAGCTTCCGGTTGTACGGAACCGCGAAATGCTTGGCGATTCCCGCCCCCCAGACCTGATAGATGAACTCTTCGAAGTTGCGAGGCGCAGGGGCTTCGACGGGCTCCACAGGTTTGCCCAACGGGGCACACGCCTCCATCAATCCATCCGCGCAGCAATCCTTCACGCACGTGCCGTTCTTCTCTTGCTGTGAGCTTCCGTTAGTCCCTTTCCCTTTGGCCGGTGCCGCAATCACGCCGAAACGGGCCTCGATTGCGCCCACGATGCATTCCTGAATAACGTTTGCCGGCAGCCCATAAAGAGAACCTTGAAAGGGATAGCGGGTGTGGACACCCTGGCTATAGACCCATGCTTCCCGGTCCTGCCAATGCACGTTGTCCCCTAAAAGAACCTTATAAAGCTGGTGGACGTAGGGATCCGAAGAGAACATAATGTGCCCGGCGTAATCAAACGTGAAACCCGCCTGCTCAACGGAACGGCACCACCCGCCGACACGGTCCTCTTGCTCAATCAATAAGGCCTTGTCGCCCAGGTGATAAGCGGCGCTGAGTCCCGTCGGTCCCGCGCCCGCCACCACGATAGAAGGCTCGATCTCCGCGGGAACGGCCGGCTTATCGATGGCTCCCCGCTCCACCAGCGTCGCCATCGCTTCAGCCGTCTGATCCCAGGATGTCGCCCTTAAAACCCGTCGCGCCGCCTCTTGGCGTGTCTTCCAATCACCAGCGAGCATTGCCAAGGCTTCGTCGCATTCCTGAATAAACTGTTCCGGCCAGCGGCCAATTCGCACGATTTCCCCATAAGGCTCAACTACGTCTGTAATCGGGGTGCTGACAATCGGCTTGTCTGCGGCCATATACTCTAAAACTTTCGTGGGACTAATAAACTTCGTCGCCTCGTTCATCGCAAAAGGCATCAGACAGACGTCCCATCCTTTGATATAGGCCGGTAGTTCTCGATACTCCTTGCCCCCGAGATAGTGAATGTTCGGTCGCTGCGGTAGGGCTTTCGGATCGATCTTCACGATCGGCCCCACCATAATCAATTGCCAATTCGGTCTCCGGTCTGCCATTTGCGCCAGTAGGTCCAGGTCCATGCGTTCGTCGATTACGCCAAAGTAACCAAGTCGAGGTCTCGCTAGCTGAGCTTGATCGGGGGCTTCCGGCAGATCTCGGACGCCATTTCGGAAATGATCCACATCCACGCTGCTAGGGAAACAGTAAACCTCGCGATGCCGATAACGCTTCGCTCGAAACAGACTCGGGCCGCCCGTGAACACTACATCCGCACGATCCAGTAGCCGCTGCTCCTGGTCGCACAACTCCTGCGGGGCATGCAGGAAGGCCGACAGCTCATCCATACAGTCATAAACGAGGAAAGAAGGTCTCAGACTATCCAATAGGTCGACCGCCGCGGGCGTGTAGGTCCACACAATCCGGTCAAGGAGGGATTCTGTCAACGCCAAGCTTTGAATCAATTGGTGCATCGCCATACCGCACCAGCCCGGCGTGAACTGCGCTTCAGGGATTAGCGGGACCAGCACGGTTACGTTCGGCGCCGCTTCTCTGCGATCCCATTGCGCGGTGGCAATGTTCGACCTGACTGGCTCTTCGATAAAGAATACCGGCCAGCGCAGGGCCAGCCGCGAAATTACGTGTTGCGGCCGCTGATAAACAAAGTTCCAGCGCAGATGAGAGAAAACTACAATCGGGGAGAAGGTATCTTTTCTTGACTTACTAAAGATAGACATAAAATTTTTCTAGCAAGTCACGTTCCATCCTAAAACTTATCCGGGAAGTAGCTGCCGAGCCTTTTGTAGGGCAAGGGCGTAAGGAGCGTTAAGCACCCGGGTGTATGAGTGGTCCTCTAGCGAGACGTCCCAGAGCCCGCTGTTATGCCAATGCGTCTCATCGTCCCAGTCATAGCGATCCAGAATAGGAAACAGGCAAACACCCTCGATGGGAACACCAGCTTGGATAGCCGCCTCCGTTTCCGCCGCTACCTGTAGAATCCAGGGGCCCCGGCCAATTCCGAAGTGGCTGGTCTCGGCCAGAAATAGAGGGCGCTCATAACGTTTCCACACTCTCTCCATCATTTGCCGGAGCGGCAGCCAACGTGCGTCGCGCGGATCCTTGTCCCACCCAAGGGGACCCCCTTCTAACTCCCATTGACTGGAATGGTAGAAGTTCATGCCTACAATATCGAGCAAGTCGGAATGACCACCTAACGTAGGCGACTGACGGCCAGCGATCATATCCCAGGCTTCGCACTGCCACTCCTGAAAATTTCGGGCGGTTATAGCAAGATCGTCCCTCTGAGGGGGGGGAACTACGTGAACGATGGGCTCCGGAAATACGAAGCGGCAGCGCGGGTCTTGCGCGCGAAGCTCTTCGCAGGCTGCGATCGTGGCCCTCACAAGTTGCTCCTTTAACTCTTGAGCGCGCCCTTCCGCAAAAGGTCGAAATCCAGCCCGGCTCGCAGCCCACGAGAAAAACGATATCTCGTTGATCGGGGTGAAGTAAGGCACGTCATCGGAATGCTCGCGAATGACTCGTGCTACCGCCAAGGAAAAGGCCACAAATCGGCGAATGAACTCCGTGGAGAAAAGGTCCAGGTCATCCGGAAAGCCATAGTGGCAGAGACTCCAAATAACCTGCGTCGATGTCGCGGAGGCGGCCTCTAACTGCGGCAAAAAGGAATTGAAGTCATAATTGCCAACCCCCTTATCCACGAGGTGCCACCGCACCGCGTCCCGCACACTCCGAATGCCCAAATCTCTGAGGAGCTGATAATCGATGTGCGCCATCCTATCGTGGTGGGTACCGGTTATCATGTCCACGCGCTTCTGAAAGCGGTTCACGTGCGAGGCTGCTTCGAACCCCCCCATCCAAAAGGACCGGAAGTTGGCTGATCGTAAATTAGTCATATAGGGAGACGCCCAATCGCTCTGTTCCTTCTTGTACGGCCGTTCGCCAGGACTCATAATCCATCGGCCAGCCCCAGGATTCATACAGCAAGGTTCCTGGGTGAGGCGGTTGATCATATCGATATGCGGGCGCCGGCCGAAACCGCTCCTCCTCCAGGAACCTTGCTGTATGAATCCTGGGGCTGGCCGATGGATT
>JBKJLJ010000032.1:0-4574 GCA_046597015.1 Bryobacteraceae bacterium | reverse complement strand
CAAAACAGAACAGATCGACGTCAAACAGTTCGTGGTTTCCGGCGGATCCAAACGCGGGTGGACCACGTGGCTGATCGGTGCCGTCGACCCTCGCGTGACCGCCATTATCCCGGTCGTGATCGACGCCCTGAACAGTGAAGCCATCACCAAACACCACTTCGAGGTCCTCGGCTTCTTCTCGCCGGCCCTCGAAGACTACGTCCGCCATGGGCTGTTCCCCCACATGATCGGCACCCCCGAATACCGGGCCGTGCTCGCTATCGAAGACCCGTTCCATTATAAAGACCGCCCGGCGCTCCGGATGCCTAAACTGCTGATTAATGCTTCCGGCGACCAGTTCTTCCTGCCCGATAACTCGCAGTTCTACTACTCGAAACTCCCCGGCGAAAAGCTCCTCCGCTACGTCCCCAACGCGAAGCACAACCTGGCCGGCTCCGACGCTACGACCACCCTCATCGCCTTCTACCAAACCGTCCTCAACAATACCGAGCGCCCTTACTTCGCGACGAAAAAGGACAAGGACGGTACCCTCACCGTCACTCCGAAGGGACGGCCAACCGAAGTAAAACTCTGGCAGGCTACCAACCCCAAAGATCGTGATTTCCGGGTGGACGTGATCGGCAACGCCTATACCGCGACCCCGGTTCAGCCGGAAAAAAATGGCACGTATAGGGCGAATATCCCAAAACCCATGACCGGCTACACCGCGTGGTTCCTCGAACTCACGTTTCCTGGTAATTTCAAACTCACCACCGAAGTCAGTATCACCCCGGACACGCTTCCGCACCAATGGAGCGAAGCCGCCGCGAAATACCCCTCGAAGGCGCTGCAACCGCGATAGTGAGTTGGCGGAGCGGGATCGAGTTGCAGCGGAAGTAGCCGGGGGCATCTATGGCGGTAGCCCGTATACATCCCTTTTTTGCTGCGATATACTTCGTCCGCATCTATCAAGAAACGGATCGGGTGCTCATTCGCGTTTAGACAGGAGAGCCTTATGCTAATACGAAGAGCGTTATCGTTTACGGTCGCCCTTTTTTTCATCATCACGAGTGTGCCGATCGCACGTGCGGAAAAGACTATCGGCGGAATCGTTCTGCGTAACAACTTGAAACTGGTGGCTACGAAGTCAGCCGCATCGGCCGCGGTTCCGCCCGCCACCACCGACGTCGGTTATGAGATTCGGAGTTCACCGGACCAGGACCGTCAGTTCGAGAAACAGATCACCGGTTCGATGAGCCCCGCTCGCGTACCGGCGGCGCAGGTGCCGACCCCAGCGGATAAGACGGTCGGGCCGGGGACCGCAACGGGTTTCGACGGTCTCTCTCACCGCGACCAGCGGCTTGCAGACAACGGAAATCAGTTTAGTTCAGAACCGCCGGATCAGGGCTTGGCCGTTGGCAACGGCTACATTGTCGAAGCCGTCAATACGGCGATCCGTATTCGCCTTACGAGCGGCTCGCAGATTGCTACCTTGTCGCTGAACAAATTTTTCCAGTTGCCGTCGACGATTATTCGGGGTGTCAACCCAAAGTTTGGGCCGTTCACTTCCGACCCGAAAGCCTATTATGATCCCGATTTGAAACGGTTCTTCGTAACTACGCTGGAGATTGACCAGGACGCGGCGACGGGGGCATTTCAGGGGCACTCGTCGGTGCTGATCGCGGTCAGCAAGACTTCAAACCCGACCGGCGATTGGTACATCTACAGCCTGGACACCACAAACGACGGAACGAACGGAACTCCGGCTCATGCGGGGTGCCCATGCTTGGGTGACCAGCCTTTGATCGGTGCGGACGCGAACGGCTTCTATGTTTCCACGAACGAGTTCCCGCTATTCTCCGCGGGGTTCCATGGCGCTCAAGTCTACGCGATGTCAAAGAGTAAATTAGCCGCAGGCACGTTACCGCCAGTCGTTATGATTACTCCCGGCGCTCTGGAGGAGGGAATCTCCTATACTCTTCAGCCGGCCACGACGCCCCCAGGGGCACCTATGAGGCGGCTCATTCCGGCACGGAGTACTTCCTGAGCTCGTTGGAGTTCACTGGCGGGCTGGACAACCGGATCGCGGTTTGGGCACTAACGGGGACCAGTACGCTGAACACCATAACGCCTTCGTTGGCACTGCGCTACGCGGTTGTGGCGTCGCAGGTGTATGGACAACCTCCTGCCATGCAGCAGAAAGATGGGCCCCTATTTCTTTCCGGCCTGATCCGCGCTGGTGCCTTCGGGAAGCCCGCGGTGGAGCATCTGCCGCTGCTCGAGAGCAATGACGATCGGATGAACCAGACGATCTATGCGGCCGGGAAGCTATGGTCTGCTTTGAACACGGTGGTTAAATCCAAGAACGGACCGGTGCAGACGGGCATCGCCTGGTTTGCCGTGACCCCCTCGTGGACGAACGCAGGCCTGGCGGGAAGCATTGCGAATCAGGGATACATCACCGTTAACCGCAACAATGTTGCTTTCCCGTCGGTCGCCATAAATTCGGCAGGCAAGGGGATCATCGGTTTCTCGTTGATCGGGCCGGATTACTACCCCAGCGCGGCGTATGTGACTCTGAATTCCAGCGGCACCAGTAACGTGCTTCTTGCGAAAGCGGGGACCGAGCCGGACGACGGCTTTACCGGATACGTGACTTTCGGAGGAAGGGCGGGCCGCTGGGGTGACTACTCCGCAGCCACGACCGACGAGGATGGGAAAGTCTGGTTCGCCACCGAATATATCCCGGGAGGCCCGCGGACCACGCTGGCAAACTGGGGAACCTACATCGGGAATGTAGTGCCCTAGTTCGTTAGTGCGGGCGGAGATGCCGCAAGCGGTGCGATCGATTGCCCCGCTTGCGGCCGTGGGGTGGGGCTAGCGGAGGGTTACATGCTGGACCTCAGCCATACGGGTTAGGGCGGCCAGTTTGCTCGCTTCGATTTCACCGATGATCAAGCGGGCCTGGCCGGGGCGAGAGGCGATGAGCAAGCCGGCTTGGCGGAGAGCGGCGAGGACGGATTCGTTCACCGTCGAGAGGAAGACGCGGATGCCGATCTTTTCGGTGGGGCCGGATTGTTGGAGACGGGCGGTGAGCAGGGCGTCGAGTTTCGAGGGCGACACGGTCAGAACCGGCTTGCGCTGTTCGTGGACGGCCTCGCTCGACTTCGTGGTCGAGCGGTAGATATTGCCGATGTGGCCGCCGACGGCCTGCGGCAGGAAGGAGGGGGCGGACATCAGTTTGTCGTGCGATATCCCTTCCGGCATCTCGGCTGGCACCTCGATAAACTTGGTGGCGCCGGGTTCGCTTTGGGTGTGTTCGTCGACGGCCACGAACGAGGTGTGGGGCGTGAGGAGTTTGTATTGGAGGCCGAGGACGGTGATGGCTTCGACATCGGTTAACGTTGCGACCTTCGTGCGAGCCCAGAGGGTGGGGACGGCGGAGTTCGTCTCCTGGTTGGCCGGGAGATCGACCATAACCCGGCGTTCAAACGGGTGGCCGCCGGCGTTGCCGAGGATGCGGATTTCGCCGCGGGCGGGGCCGGTGAACTGGCCCGTGAGAACGAGCGGTTTGGCGTCGAACAGGTCCGGGATGCGCTGGGGATAAACCTGCTGGACGGGGAGGTTGCCCCAGTCGATGCGGACGTCGGTGAGGAGGGGGGAGTGGACGCGTTTGTAGAAGCGGCGGGCGGCGGCGGAGCCATCATCCTGCAGGCCGACGTATTCGACTTCGCCGCGACCGCGAGAGGCCATTTCGTCAAGGAGGTGGCGGTTCACGGAGCTGCCGATGCCGAAGGAGAAGACGCGGGCATTGGAGTAGCGCTCGATTTCGGCGAGGATTTCGGGTTCATTGCCGACGTAGCCATCCGTCATGAAGCAGACGATACGGAGGTGCTCCTGCGAGGCCGTGGGGGCAAGAGCGGCGCGGATCGCCTTCATCATCTCGGTGCCACCGCCGGATTGGCTGAACTTCAGGAACTGCTGGGCGAGGCGGAGATTTTCCTTCGTGGCGGGGACGGGGGCCGGGAAGAGCAGGTGGGTATCGCCGGAGAAGGTGATGAGGTTGAATGTGTCGCGCGGGTGAAGGGTGTTCATCGCGGCGGTCATGGCTTCCTTCGCTTTATCGAGGGGGAAGCCGTGCATGGAGCCGGAGGTATCGATGACGAAGACGAGCTCCTTCGGGGTAATGTCGGCGGCCTCGGTTTGTTCGGGGGGCGCGAGGAAGAGGGTGAAGTGGCCGAGGGCGCCGGTGCGGTGGGCGAGGAGGGTGTCCTTGATCGCGGGGCCGGAGACCTTATAGCGGAGGATGAAGTCTTTGTTGGGGATCTCCTTTTGGTTGCGGAGCGCGAGGCCGGTGGCGGTGGGGACGACTTCATGGGTCGAGGAGTCGAACTGTTTGGCACCGTTGATGTTGACGTTGAGCGAGAGATCGTGCCCGGCGCGAACGCCTTTGGGGGTGTAGGCGGGGTTGTGGGTGGAGCTGTAGCGAGGACCGACGGTCATGGGGAAGACGAACTCGTAGTAGCCGGCTTCGTACTTGAGAGTTTCGACGTAGGAGATTTCGACTTCGACGCGGGCGCCGGCGGGAATGTTGG
>JBKJLJ010000293.1:0-11647 GCA_046597015.1 Bryobacteraceae bacterium | reverse complement strand
GATCCCAAAGTGACATGGCTACTTCGTTGCCTCAAGCGGGTAGACTTTGATCTCAACGCGGCGGTTCTTCGCATTGTTCAGCGGGTCCGCCGCATCGGCAGGGCGATCCCAGCCGATGCCGTTGGCGGAGAACTGATTGGCGGGAAGCGACGGGAACTTCCGGATCAGCGCGCCTTTGACGGCGTTGGCGCGATTCATGGCGAGTTCCTTGACGGCGGTGTCCGGCACTTGGCCTTTCATTGAAGCATCGGTATGGCCTTCGATGACAATGCGAGCCGCGCCGAACTGACCGGCCATTTTGCCGACCTCTTCGACGACGAAGTTAACGTTGGGGTCGTAGAGTTCTTCGATCGTTTTGCCGTTTACGTTCTTGACGGTAACTTTCATCAAGTCGAAGGAGTTGGGATAGAAATGGATGACGATCGTCTTGGTGAGAATCTCTTCGGATTCGCTCTGGACGGAGGAGGCTGTCGTGGGCACGAATTGTACGTTGTATTCGTTCGTCTGCTTCGAGTACTTGGCTTCCTTACCGAGCTTCTCAATGACGGAGAAGTCCATCACCTGGTCGAAGTCGACCTTGTCTGAGACGACGCCGATGCGCTTATAGAGATAATAGGCGGTGTTCCAGGTCCGCTCGAAGTTGGTGGGGTTGTTTTGGTTCAGGAAGAATTCGCGGTTCTCGGCGTGATTGGTGCTGTGGGCGTCGCCGAGCATGCCGAGGGCGTCGCTTTCGGGGATCGAGTATGCCCCAGCCATGAGCTTGGCCACGGCCGTTTTGTTCGACTGCTCCTTCAGGAGTTCCATGTTGTCGAAGATGCCGCGGACGAGGCCTTCGACGATGTCGGGGTGATCCTTGGCGAAATCGGCGCGGGCGAACCAGACGTCGGCGATGAGCTTATTGGCGGTGGCGGTGGTGACCAACATCCGGTTGCCTTTCACTTTCGAGAGGTTGTAAATATCTGGGGCCCAGGAGACGGCGGCGGCGAGCGACTTATCGGCGTTGAAAGCGGCGGCGGCCTGGAAGGCGTCCTGCGTAAATTTGAAGTTGACCTCGGCGGGTTGGACACCGCCGTTGATGAGGGCGTTGAGAGCGAAGAAGTGAGACGGCGAGTTCTGGGCCAGCACAATCGTTTTGCCACGGAGGTCGGCGACGCTCTTGATTTTGTCCCGGACGACGATGCCGTCACCGCCGTTCGAGAAATCGACCTGCTGATAGATACGCGGCATGACGCGCGAATCCTTCTTCAAGCTGTCGAGCAGGAGCGGAACCATGTCGAGGGTGGCCCAGCCGATGTGGACGTTGCCAGCGGCGTAAGCGTCGCGCATGGCGACGGGGTCGTCTATCAGCACGAGTTCGAGCTTGAAGTCCTGTCCGGAGGGCGTCTTCCAAATCTTGCCCGGCTTTAAGCCATTATTGGCCAGGATGATGGGAGCCCAACCCGCCCAAACGTTCAGCGCGAAGCGAACCGTGCGGTCGGCCAGGGGCTTGTAGCTGGAGATACCCTGGACCTGGGGCAGCTTCTGAGCCGGGACATAGTTATAGTCCTTGGCCGTCGTGATTCCTTGCGCATCGGGAGCTTCGGCGCCGCCCTTGCCGAGCTCAATGGTTCCGCCGCCGCCGAGTTTCTGCGGAAGGGAACTGAAGCGCCAAAGTCCGTAGCCGACGAGGCTGGCGACGACGGCGAAGACTGCAAGGTAAAAGGCAGGTTTTGGTTGGGCCATAGCTTTAGATACGAGTAAAGAGTTAGTTCTGTTCGGTCTGCTTGGATTCGGCAACCGCCGGTCCGAGATCTTTCTGTGTGTCGGCGAGCTTCGTCGTTTCCGGCGAGCGCAATCCAAGTTCGCTTTCGAACTGTAGCAGGGCGTCGTCGGCCATCGATTTCTGCATCTGCTCCTGGGCTTCGATGTCGGCGATGCCTTCGTTCGAAAGGTCGGAGGCGACGCGGGCCTTGCCGCGATTGCGGTCGATACGGTCCTGAATGACGCGTTCAATTTGACCGAAGTCAGTGGTGACGCTCATGTTGAAGGACTCGGAGATAGAGGCGATTTCAGCCTCGGCCGCGCTCATCTTCAGTTCGGCGTCGTACTTCTGAATCTTGGTCTTCACTTCACCGAGCTGATGGCTGGCGTGTTGAATTTTGCGGAGATTGTTCTCGTAAGACTTCTCATGCATCTCTAACTGCTCGAGATGGCCGGCCAACTCCTGCTTAGCCTTTTGCAATTCGAGCGCGAACTTGGCGGCCGTTTCGCGATTGCCGGCCTTGAGATAAGCCTTAGTCTCGACTTCCAGCTTCTGCACATGCGCGCGCGCCGTGGCGACCTGTCGATTCACCCGCTCCACCAAGCCGCGATACATTTCGAGGCCCTTGCGGCCTTCCTTCATCTGCTCAAGGGCGCGATCGTGTTCGAGCTGCATTTGGGCGATCGGGTCGGCTTCCCAGAACATGTTCGCGATCTTATTGAGTTGGGCGCTGATGGCACCCCAAAACTTACCGAGGATCAAGTTAGGCTCCCTGCGCGGCAACACCCGCACAACTTTCCATGCTACCCGACTCGGAGCGCAAACGGGAGGCTACATGCGCCCGGTGCGTTCGAGCCAGGCGAGGTACATGCGGGTAAAGTCGTCGACGCGGCTATTTGTGTAGAGTTCTTCAATCGTGTAGCGCATCTTGCGTTGCCAGTTAGGATACTGCCAAGTGGCACCGGGCAGGTTCTGCTGCTCGGGTTCCTTGGCGAGATCCTCCTGGTTCAGCACGAGAACCTGAGCCGGGGTGGAGGCGAGAAAGCCGATGACGGCGTTGTGGAGTTCGCCGCTGAGTTCGGGCACGTGGCGAATGTGGTCGGGGTAGTTCGGGGGCAGGAGTTGCAGCTCGTGAAGGACGTTGAGAAGCTGTTGCTTGTCGTGCTCGCGGTCGGTCCATTGCGCACGGTAAGCTGGCTCATCGACCAGGCTGGCCGCGCGTCGGGCTTCGATGTCGCGGCCGGTCCAGAAACCGGCCAGTGTGGGAAGGTCGTGGGTGGTGGAGCTGACAATCGCCAGCGGCGGATACTCGTCGGGCCGTTTAAAGGAGCCGTTCGGACCGCGCTCAAAATAGAGCAGGCGATAGCTGAGGATGTTGAACTGCGCGAGCGCTTGGCGAACGTAGTCTTCGACAGTGCCGAGGTCTTCGCCGATGATAATTACGCCGGCTCGGTGCGCTTCGAGAGCGATGACGCGGAGGAGTTCCTGCCAGCGCTCCTTGACGTAAGTACCCGCAGTGGCATCGCGCCCGTCCGGTATCCAGTAGAGGCGGAAGAAGCGCATGACGTGGTCCATGCGGAGGGCGCCGCCGTGGCGGCAATTATTCCGAATCGCGGCGGCGAATAAATGAAAGCCGTCTTGCTGGTGGCGGAGGGCGTTGGGCGGCGGGAAGCCCCAGTCCTGGCCTTGGGGTGAGAAGCCGTCCGGGGGGGCGCCGACCCGGCAGCCCTGGATGTAGAACGGTCGATGGGCCCAGAGGTCAGAGCCGCAACTGTCGGTGGCCAGCGCGAGGTCATGATAGAGGCCGATGGACATGCCGATGGCCTTGGTATGTTGCTGGACTTCGGCGAGTTGGGCGTCGACTGTCCAGGCCAGCCAGGAGTAGAACTCGACGAGCCTGGGGTGGGAGTCGGCGAAGGCTTGGACGGTGGGGGAGTCGGGGTCCTGGAAGGGTGCCGGCCAATCGGGCCAGATCCAGCAGTCCGGGTTCTGCTTGTGCAGGGTCTCGTCGATGGCGCAATAGAGCGCGTATTGACGGAGCAGGTTGCCTTCGGCGTGGAGATAGGCGTGAAAATCGGCTTGGTCAGGCTGCAGCCGGAATTCCCGGTACAACTGCTTCAGGAATCGAAGCTTCAGCTTGGCAACGAGTTCGTACTGGACGAGGGGGGCTTGCCGCAGAGATGCGAGTTCAGCCGCGCGGCCGCGAAGGAAGGCTTGACACGCTCGGCTCGACGCGAAGCCGGGGACGCGTTCGACGTCGATATAAAGGAAATTGCGGTAGAAAGAGCAGTTGGGGAGATAGGGACTTGCGTTATAAGGAAGGCGGTTTGAGATCGCGTGGAGCGGGTTGAGAGCGACAAACGCCGCGCCGGCCTTTTGGTGGGCCCAAGTCGCGAAATTCTGCAGGTCGGTAGTGTCGCCGACTCCCCAGTTTCGTTCCGAACGCAGACCGTACAACGAGATCGCGATACCGGAAAGGCGATGGCCTGCGGGCAGCGCGGGGGCCGCTGCTGGGCAGTAGATTAACTTGGCGGTGGCTTGACGGGTGCCGTAGTTGACCAAGAGTTGGTGGTAGCCCAGCGGCAAGTCGGCTGGGAGAGTGAGGGAGAGGCGATCGAATTTGGCTGCGTCAAAGCTGACGGTTTCGGAGTGGTTGACGGAATAGGCCTCCGCGAGGACTCGGCCATCCTCGAGGGTCAGGGTCCACCGGTTCTCAGCCAAGGATTGGAATGGGTGGGGGACGCAGAGCGGTACGAACGGGGCGTCCATAGAAACGACTACGGCGGGTGGAAGAAAGGCCAGCGAGGCGGAGAGTACTCGTTGACGAATGGCCGTATCGAGAGCTTCAGCGTCGGCGGGCAGGCCGAGGGCTGCCAGGATTTCGCTTTGAATGGCGGATTCGGGGCGGTGTTCCTGTCCCCAGATGTCCCAGTAAACCGATTGGACCCCGAAGAGAGAGGCCGCCTGGGTTATCGCATCATCGCGATGCGCAGAAGGGAGGGAGGGGAAGGAGAGATCCATGGATGGGGAAAACTCTAGTGTAGCTGGATTGCGGGGAATGGCCTGAAACGGAGGGCCCGTGCGATACTAAAAAAAGCGCTCTGCGGAGTGCAGTTGGGATCAAACTCACTATGGAACAGCGAATTCTGCCGGTTGCGCCCGAAGACTTGTTTGCGCGGATTGATGATGATGGGGTTGGCGATCTTTCCGATAGCCTCGTTTTGACCACGCTCGACAAGGCTATCAACTGGGGCCGCAAGAATTCGATTTGGCCGATGACGTTCGGTCTTGCCTGCTGCGCGATTGAAATGATGGCGATGAGCGCCTCGCGCTTTGATATTTCACGGTTCGGTGCCGAGGTGTTTCGGGGCTCTCCGCGGCAATCGGATCTCATGATCATTGCGGGGCGGGTATCGAACAAGATGGCGCCCGTCATTCGGCAGTTGTACAACCAGATGCCGGAGCCGAAATGGGTGATTTCGATGGGGGCGTGCGCGACATCGACCGGGGTGTTCAGCAATTACGCTTTGGTGCCGGTAAATCAGGTGATTCCGGTCGACGTCTACGTTCCTGGCTGCCCTCCTCGGCCGGAGCAGTTGATTTACGCGATCATGATGTTGCAGAAAAAAATCGACGGAGAGCGAGGGACCACGCTGAAGATGCTGAATTTGGACTAAAGGTCGGTCCGAAGGGATCGATAAGAGCGATAGACCCCAAAAGTCTGGGAGGGCTATCGATATGGAGACCAAATCGATCGAACAAGTCTCGCCGCTACCAACATCTGCTGCCGTGGAACTAGAAAAGCAACAGATCGCGGAGAGGCGGGATCTTGTGCGTGCGGTAACCGCAATCAACGCGACGGAGCTGTTCGGAGAAAATTACGAACTCACTTTCGTGTTTGATCGACAGAGCAAGCGCACGCTGATTCGGATCATTGATCGGGAGACGAAGGAAGTGATTCGCCAGCTGCCGAACGAATACGCTCTGCGGATTGCGTCTCAGCTGCGAGCCGAGTGAGCGAAGATTATTCTTCAATCTGTCGCTCAGTGGCCCGATAAGGCTTTAGAGAGTTAAATGTCACTCGCAGCTTACCAAAATAGCCAAGATCTAGACGTCCTTTCGGCAACGCCGATGCAATTGGTGAGAATGCTCTATGTCGGTGCGATTGGATCCATCCAATCCGCATGCGACCACTTGGGCGACGGAAACATCCGCGAACGCTCCCGGCAGATCACTAAGGCCTGTTCAATCATTGAAGAGCTGACTCTATCCTTGGACAAGGAGCGAGGCGGCCAAGTCGCCAAGGATTTGGCGGAACTCTATATCTACCTGCACAAACGCCTGATTGCCGCTAATATCGAGCAACAGATTGAGCCAATGATCGAAGTCAAGCGGCTCTTGGAGACTCTTCTCGAAGCTTGGAGAGCTATACCTGATTCAGCATCCCCACCCGAGAGCCTTCGGGCCAACTACGATACCGCCCGTGATTTCGGGGGCGGAGACAGCGAGTTTCCGCCCGAGCGGATTCCGGTTCAACTCAGCGCCTAACATTTCCGGTTTCCGCGCGCGAGACCTAAATTGACAAACGGAATCTAGAATGCTGGGAAGTAGCTTAGATTCCGTTTGGGCTTTAAATGGTATCTCGGAAAGCGACTTAAGAGTATAGAATTCCGTAATTCGCTGACTTATTGCCAAAGATTCAATCCAATAACCAGCGTTTGCAACCTGTCGACGCAAACGATTCAGCTTCGATCGGTTAGGCGGCCGCACTGCTTTTGCAGGTAAGTGGAGGCTCCTTCCGGGTTGCTGCGGCAGCTCTGTTGGGAAGAAACCGGTTCGTTTGGCACATTGTTGCGGTCAAAAAATCCGGCACTTAGCAGGGGATCCAGGCGCCCGAACTTATCTACTGTGTGTATGCCAAACTTATTGTCCCCCATTGCCGAATCAATACATTCAATCGGAGGATTTCTGTCTTAGCCCACTCCGGATAAGCTTGGATAGCCCCAGTCCTCCACCTTCCGCGATGTTCTTGGCCAAGTGCTCCTGAGCGAACTCCATCATGCTTGCCCCTGTCTGATCCTCGCCACCCCAGGCACCACTACTCGGGTCACCTTGCATTGATTGAAGAATCTGTCCAATGAGAAGTGCCTCAAACTGCGAAGCTACCTTTTCAATCTCGGTTTCAGTCGCGTCCCCTTTTCCTTTACGAACAGGCAACGAGGGTTCGACGAAGTGACGATCCAATGCTTGAATACCCATCAAATTACCTCCAATTCCGCGTCAATCGCGCCCGCTGCTTTCATCGCTTGCAGAACCGCGATCACCTCCCGCGGGGTCGAGCCGATTGCCTGCAGGCCGCGAACCAAATTTTCCACGGAAGCACCGGGCTTCAATGCCACCTGACGCGCCTTTTCTTCTTTTGTCCCGACTCCTTGGTTCGGGACGACTGTAGTTTGGCCTGTGCCCAAGGGTGCCGGTTGCGAGACGTCGAACGTCGTCTGAACCTCTACTGCCAGGCTTCCGTGCAAAATAGCAACCGGGGAGAGTTTTACATCCTTACCAAGAATGATCGTGCCGGTGCGCTCATTGATGACGATGCGGTTCCGGCGGTCTGCGTCAACCGTCAAAGCCTCAATCTCGGCTATGAATTCCACCAATCGCGCAGAGAAGGCAGGCGGTGGAGTCAAAGCAATTGCGCCAGAGTTCTCTGCTTGCGCGATCGGTGTGCCGTTGAACGAAAAGCGGTCATTGATTACTTTCGCCACCCGAGCGGCGGTGGAAAAATCAGTTCGAAGCAGTTGTAATCGCAGAGACGAGGCGGACAGTTGGGTCGGGGACTGTCGCTCCACAATCCCTCCCCCAGGTAGCCGCCCGGCCGTCGGGTGGTTGATCGTCTGTGAGTTCCCGGCTCTCCCCGCGACGAACCCGGAGGTCAAAAGCGCTCCTTGGGCTGCGACATAAATTTGGCCGTCCGCCCCCTTGAGTGAGGTCAGTAGCAGTTGTCCGCCTTGTAAATTCGATGCGTCGCCAATTGCAGAAACAGTGACATCCACCCTCGTCCCGGGCTGAGCGAACGGTGGCAGCGTAGCAGTCACCATTACCGCCGCGATGTTCTTTACCTGCATCGCCTGGGGACTAACGGTCACTCCCATGCGCCCCAACATGTTAGCCAAGGTCTGCGCGACGAACACCGTCTGGCGCTTGTCCCCGGTTCCATTTAAGCCTACGATCAATCCATAGCCTACGAGTTGGTTATCCCTGACACCTTCGATCGCAACCAGCTCCTTTAATCTCACGGGAGCGGCATGGAGGCAAAGCGCAAAAAATGCCTCCCCGTAAACGACGATCCGCAGCCAGGCCTTGATCCGGCTCACAGCGGCAAGAGTCCTAAGAGAATTCGGTAGAGGAAGAATGGACGTCGGACGGCATCGCCTACGACGCCCTTTCCGTTAACCTTCACCTCAAGCATCCCGACCCGGTCCGACGCAATCGAATTGGCACCCGTCAAATCGTCGGGGCGTACCACTCCCCGAACCTCCACAACCTGCCGTTCTGAGTTTACGACGACTTCTTTCACACCATGCACGATTAGATTGCCATTCGGCAAAACCGCGATTACTCTCGCCGTCAACGCGGTATTCAGAACCGTTGATCGACTTGTCTCACCTTGCCCCTGCAACTGGGTGGCTCCGATTGTCCCCGCTAGATTGGCGAGCGGCCCCGCTACTTTTAGCGGACCAAGTGCCGCCGTAATTCCCTGCTTAACACTTGATTTCCGATTGGTGTTCGTTCCGCCTTTTGCAACTGCCGAAGCACGGTCGCCTACCAAAATCGTTACCAAGTCGTCTAGCCCCTGGGCGCGAAAATCGCGACCTAACTCCGCAAATCTACCTCCCGCTTGGAAAAGCGATCCTGGGCTAGCTGCCACCCCTGGTGATCCACGACCCTGTGTCGCGTCGCGAATGTATTGGTCAAGAGGCGAAGGTGCCGGACCATCTTTCTTTTTCGCCTCAACGGGCGAGAATACACCGCAGGTAAGACCCACAACGAGTAACAGCTTCAATGAGAACCTCCGGGCATAATTTGTACAAATCCCTTCGTTTTAATCCGGGCGCGAAGACGCCGACCGTCATGCCGGATTAAGATTGCCTGACCCTCTTCACCATCGGTCTCGGCAGTCGCTGGAAAAGAAAGGGTCGCGTTCGAGATGGCCAGCGAAGCTTGCACCGGTTCGCCTCGCCGGACAGCCGGGACGTTAATCAGATCCGAGCTGAGTAATAATTGTCCAGCACGGAAAGTTCGACGGAGTCGGAACGGTCGATTGGGATCCGCGCAGTCACTCGAAGGTAGAAATGGATTCAGCCATCGCTGTGCCAATTTAAGGGTGGTGGGGTCTGGCTGGCTTCCTGCAGGCAATTCGACTGGTGATGACCAGCAGTTCCGCGAGACGAGAATTCGCGCTTTCGCCCATATAGGGACCCTCCGCTTTTCGCCGGTTGTCAGAGTTCCTCGCCATAAGATCGGGCCGTCAAGCAGAGCCGTCGGGCCTCCCACAACCCCCTGCCGCTGAAAGTGGAGAATTCCGGTTGGCAACGAGTGCTGCACGAAATCAAGCAATTCTAAACGCACTTTCTGGCCCGGAAATAGCTCTTCGACCGCTTGTTCCAGCGCTTTAGACATTATCGTTTTGGTCAGGGGTTGCTGCTGCCGTTCAATACAGAGATGCTCCGGCATGCCTACAACCGACAGCCCTTCGGTCGCTGCCATCCGAACCAATTGTCCTCGTCCCAGTATTCGCTTCACGCTGGGCGAGGGAGCCGGTCCGAGATCGGTCGACTTGTCCAAGATTTCAAACGCAGGGATCGCGGAGGCGATCTCGCCAGCTCGAATCCTCTCTCCCACGACCGCGGTGCAAGCGATCAAATTTAACTCGGCGAGTAAGAAAAAGACAGCAAAGCGCATAATAGTGATCTCTTAGCGACCTAAGTTGTTGACTTGTTGATACATCTCGTCGGCTGCCCGAACGACTTTTGAATTCGCTTCATAGGCTCGTTGGCTCATGATTAGATTGATAAACTCTTCGACAACACTCACGTTTGATTGCTCCGTATAACCCTGCATCAGGGATCCAATTCCTTCCTGCCCTCCCGGGTTGCCAACCACGGGTTCCCCGGAGGCGTCGGTTGGCAGGTACAGGTTCCGACCGATATTGTTCAGACCGGCTGGATTAACGAATGCCGCGAGTTGAATCTGTCCGGCGATTTGGGCGGCAGTTTGGCCAGCCTGCTGAAAACTCACCGTCCCGTCCTGGGCGATCGAAATCGCCTGCGCTTCTGCCGGAATTGTGATCTGCGGCTCCACTGGATCGCCATCGCTGGTTACGAGAATTCCATCCCGATTCATCTGAAATTGTCCCGCTCGGGTATAGCCAATTTCTCCATTAGGTCGGCGAACCTGAAAGAACCCGCGCCCCTCAATGACTAAATCGAGTGGGTTGCTGGTTTGCATGAAGCTACCTTGAGTAAATATGATCTCGTTGGCGAAAGTTCGTGCACCAAGCCCTATCTGCAGGCCACTCGGCACTGTTGTCTGTGCGCCGGCGGCGGCTCCGGGTTGAACCATGGTCTGGTAGAGAAGGTCTTGGAATTGAGCCCGCCGCATCTTGAAGCCGACCGTGTTGGCATTCGCGAGATTGTGGGCTATGTTGTCAACGTTGGTCTGTTGTGCGGACATACCGCTGCCGGCGCTGAATAGGGCCCTCACCATTAATTGATTCCTCTAGCCATGGGACTTCACGACCTCATCAACCACTTTCTGATTCATCTCGCCCGCCATCGCCATCGCTCTCTGAAGGGATTCGAACTGGCGAAGAACATGGATCATCCTGACCGCAGATTCGGCGGCTTGCGTGTTAGGGGCCTCGGTGTAGCCCTGATTGACGAGGGCATTCCGGGCGGGCGAAGCTCGATCGGCCAAGAAGGTTTCGTTTGGTAGGACAAAAAGGTTGGAACCTTGCTTCGAAAGCAGTTCCGGGCGAGCGAAATCGACGATTTGAAGCTGGGCGACGGGTGTGCCGTTTTGGAAAATCTCCCCCCCACCGGTTATCCTCACTTCGCGGTTCGGCTGCAGTTGAATAGGGCGATTGAGGTTGTCGAGGACGGGTCGACCATCACCAGACTGGAGCCCGCCAGCCGCGTTCAGTCGAAACGAACCTGAGCGCGAGTACACAGGCCCGTCAACTCCCCCCAGAGCGAAGAAACCCCGACCAGCGAGCGCTAGGTCGGTCTGCTTCCCCGTCTCCTGCAATGGCCCTTGGGTAAAGTCTGTCCAGTTCCTTTCGATGACAGGAACCGTTAGCGATGTCCTTTCTTCTGCGTCGGCCTCAGGAGAAATATAAAGGCTATACGACTCCCGATCCGCTTTGAAACCTGCCGTAGTACTGTTGGCTAAATTGTTCGCGAGTATCTCGAGCGATTGCATTCTCGCTCTCATTCCACTCGCTGCTGCTACGCCGATAGGATCCATAACGTTGCTGACTTCAGTGCAAGTGACAGGCCAAAGGCGGTGAGCGCTAGCCGAGTGCAAGCGCTTCGCCGAGAAAGTGGCGATGTGACCGAAACGAGTCACTGCCCTGACAACAATTTGGCGAAGGGCACCCCCTTACTCCCACAACCCTCAATTGGCCTCAAATGTGCATGAGTAGTCGTAGCATCGCTATGAGCATCGAACTTAAGTTCGCCCCTACGCATAAGATCACGGAGCCGAATCCGGCTCCCTCCGAATTAACCTCTGGTGGCGCTGCGCAGGGTTCAGAATGGCGTACCATTCTGGAAGGTTTGTTTCAAAGTGAACCAGTGATCGCCACAGATGGAGAAGATGTGGTTCCTGGCGAACCGTCGTCGGGGA
>JBKJLJ010000261.1:0-8383 GCA_046597015.1 Bryobacteraceae bacterium | reverse complement strand
GTTCGAGCCGTGCGCCTCAAATTCAGCATAGGAGACCCCCGCCGCCACGCCCAGCGGCAGCCCCGCCTCCACTTCGACCTCGCCCCCATCGCAATAGGGCGGAGGGTGCCCGGCGTTGGCGATCGTCACCCCGGCACCGGGGTCGAAACGGGCGCAGCAACAGGTCACGAAGCCGCCGCCGGCATGCCCCAGCAGCCCCTCATTCAAAGCCACCAAAATCGCGCCAGGCGACGAGGATTTCGTCGCCCGCAAGATGCCAATCGCGACCGACACCAGCATGGCTGCCTTTAACCCCTTGCCGCTCACGTCACCCACCACCACGATCAGCGAGCCGTCGTCGCCGTCGCGCGTCCAGTAAAAATCGCCGCCCACTTCCTGCGCTGGTTCGTAGACGCTTTCCACCACGAAGCCCGGCGTCACGATCGGCGGAGGCAGCAGCAGGAGTTGCACCGCGCGCGCCGCCTCAAACTCGCCAGCCAGCCGATCCTGCTCGCGCCGGTCCGCCAAGAGCCGCCGCAAGAGCATGACGAGGATGAGCACCGAAAGCAGGGCCCACATCAGCTGAATCCGGTCTACCTGGTAGCGGCCCACGAAAACGGAGACGGGAATCCAGTTCGATACCCACAGCAGGCGACGGATGAAGTCCTCGGCCAGGAACAGGCCCAGGACGCCTAACGTGAGGCTGACCATCCTCATTTCCCAAGGAATCCGCGTGCCGCGCCCCAGCCACGAATAGCGCAGCACCAACGCTACCAGCAGGCTGCCGCTGAGCGCGACGCCCACATAGAACTGCACCTGGCCTCGACCAAACTGCATCTGGCTTCTACCAAAGAGTAGCGAGAGAATCAAGCCGAAACTTACCCACCAAGCCAAGCGCCACCAACGGCGCTGAGAAAAAGCCAGTGCCGAAAGCGCGAACTCACCCAGCATCGGGAGGCCCGAAGTCCACACCAGAACCTCGAAAGTCGATAATCCGGAACTGTCGATGGGCCGGGCCGAGAGGCTCAATTGCGACAAGCGCAGAAACTCCGAACTCCCTTGCGACAAGGCCACCAACGAAAACCAGAGAAACTCCCAACGGCCCCGATCACTCAGCCAGGCCAGGAAGCTGATTCCGGCAATGCCCCAGAGAAGGGCGCCGAGGAGGAGGCCCCAGGAGAGTCGCCGATATTGCTGGTTGAACTGCGCCTCGCCGGGGTCTATAGGTATCTGCCCCTGATAGGTGAGCAAGTAGGGGCCTTGGTCGGCGAGCCGCCATTGGGGCGGCACCCGGATCTTCCGTTGCACCCGCAAGGCGATTTGAATGGGCTGCCCGGCGACGGCGATCCCCGCGGGAATGGCAAACGTGCGCGGGTGTGGCAGCGCCGCTTCTTGTAGAGATTCGAAGCCGCCGGTCGTCCCAATGAGTCGCCCGTTGAGATGGACCTCGTACGCGTCCCGAATGGTGCCCAAGGTCAGCGCCAGCCGGGTGGTATCCGTACCTATGGGTAGCACTACACGGTGGCGGAACCACAACGCTTTGGTCGCGTCGTCTCCAGGCAGGAGGAGCGGTTCAGCAGGGCCGGTGACCAACGGCATGGTGATCACCGGCCAATCGCGGTCGTCGAGGTCTGTCTGCGCGTACGCCGGGTCATCGCCCGCGTGCGCGCGCCAGGTTCCGGCAAGGTCGAGGTAGAGGGCGTTCTGCCCGGCCAAAGGCAGCGCAAGCAGAAATAGGATCCACTTCATCTAGGAACTCCTCCGCACCGTAACCACCGTAATGTCATCGTTCTGCCCCCATTCCTTGGCCGCCGCCGCGATCTCCTGCGCCGGGTTTCCTGCAACCGCCCGCGTCCGATCAAAGCCAAACAACTCGCCTGTAGCCGAAGCCGCCTCCACCACCCCGTCGGAAACAAAAGTGACCGCGCCGGAGACGCACATTCGGGCTTCGGCATAGTCTGCATCGCGAATCACCCCTAACGGCAATCCGCTTTCCACCTCGACCTCACGCCCTTCGGAGTAAGGCGGCAGATGTCCCGCGTTCGCCACCGCCATCGTACCGTCGCGGTCGAACAACGCGCACCCACAGGTTACAAATCCACCACGCATTTTGCCGAAAAGAGCCCGATTCAAGTGTGCCAGCACGTCCGCCGGCCTGCGCGACTCGAGGTCACCCAACGCGCCCACCGCGGCTGCGACCAACAATGACGCCGGCAGGCCCTTCCCGCTCACATCACCCACCACCAGCAGCAGAGAGCCGTCGTCGCCGGGAATCGCCTGGTAGAAATCGCCGCCCACTTCATTGGCCGGTAGATAGGCCGCATCGACGGTAAATCCCGGGGTTTCCGCGCCACCAATCAGCGATTCCTGCACGGCCCGGGCCAGCGCCAAGTCACGGTCGCGGTCGCCTTGGTGTTCTTGATTCTGCCGGTGTCGCAAATAGGCGACGGTGAGCGCCACAATCGCGAAGACTACCATGGAGGCCACCCGGGAATCGAGCCGTTCCTGGCCGAAGTGCAGGAAGCGCCAATCCGGCGCGATCCACGCGTTCAGTTGGGCGTGCCAAAACTGCGATGCCGCTTGCAGGAAGAGCGCCCCGGCCAGCCAAGTGGAGTAAGCTTCGCGACGATCCCAAAGCAGGGTGATCGCCACGACTAGAGTCGTGAAGGTGGCCAGAAAGGCGATTTCGGCATAGTCGAATCCGGGCCGGAGAGACACCTGAGTCAGCAGCCTTTGGCTGATGCCCACGCCCGCATAAGCCTGTAGTCCGGCCACAATCCACAGCGGCTTGCGCAACCGGGGGCACAGACAGGCTAGGAAGAGGGCACCCGAGGCGTTTGACAGCATCTGGCCCCCATAGGCGATCGTCGGTAGCCAGGACCGAATGGGAATGTCCGTATCCGCCAGGAACTGTCCGGCCAGGGGAGCCGCCCCGGCACAAATCAGCGTCAGCCCTAGCCACAAGGCTTCGAACTGCTTGCGTTGGGCAAAGTACAACGCCAGGCTGAGCAGGCCGCCGATC
Organism: Bryobacteraceae bacterium; assembly: GCA_046597015.1. GTDB lineage: Bacteria > Acidobacteriota > Terriglobia > Bryobacterales > Bryobacteraceae. Next base: position 5,382 of record JBKJLJ010000261.1, on the reverse strand, counting down.
AGCACCACCAGGCTCGCCGTATCACCCACCGGACGCCGACTGTCCCACAAGACCTGGTGGTAGGCTTCCTCGATCTCCACTTCGTTGGCCGGGCCGATCTTCGGCTCGTGCTCGGTCAAGTTGGCAGAGCCGAATAGCGCGTGCGACGTAGCGGAAGCGCCGGTCCATCGGCGTATCGCAACCTGCACCGGGGCATTTTGGATCAGGCCGTCCGGAATACGGAAAGATCGATGGCGCGGAAATCGGCCCACCGGCGCGGGCTCCCACTCGCCTTGACGGCCCACGAGAACGCCGCCGACGTAGACGTCATAGGTCTCATTCAGCGGCGGGATGGCGATGGCCAGCGGCTCGGCGGAAAGATTCGGTGCCAGGGTGAACACGGCCCGGTGCCATTCCGTTTTTGCCAGCTTTGGCAAGTTCGTTCGAATCATTATCGGGCCCGCGGACTTCTCCCAGCTTGAGTCGTCAAAGGCCGGGTCTGCGAAACGCGGATCGTCGCCCAGGTGGACGCGCCACGTCACTTGCGCCATCAGGGGCAAGGCCATCAGAAGCGCATAGGCCGCGAAGGCACGGCCCCAAAGGGCGAGGAACTCGCCCATCCCGCCGTGCCGGCGCGAGTTCCTCAGACCCGCAAACTCGTGTTTCATGCCATCCTCCGCACCGTCACCACCGTAATGTCGTCGTTCTGCCCCCAAGCCTTCGCCGCTGCCGCGATCTCCGCCGCGGACTTCCCGCTCATCTCCCGTGTCCGATCAAAACCGAACAACTCGCCCTTCGGATTGGCCGCCTCGACCACGCCGTCGGAGAGGAAAGTGAATCGGTCGCCCGGAACGACGGTCTCGCCATACTCGACTCCGGGCAGGACTCCCAGCGGTAGCCCCCCATCGCTACTGACTTCGCGGTCGTCGCAATACGGCGAAAGGTGTCCCGCATTTGCGAGCGTGGTGTTCCCATCCGTGTCGAACCGCGCGCAACAACACGTCACGAATCCGCCGCCGGTGTAGCCCACCAGGGCTTCGTTCAAAGCGCTGAGGATCGCCGCGGGCGACGACGATTTCTCATTGCGCAAGATCCCAATGGCCACCGAAACGATCATCGCCGCTTTGAGCCCCTTTCCGCTGACATCCCCCACGACCAGGATCAAGGAGCCATCCGGCTCCACGCGCGTCCAATGGAAATCGCCACCCACTTCGAGCGCAGGCTGGTAGGCGGAATCCACTTCGAATTGGCCGGTGTGGATGCCCATGCTGCTGTCAGTGCCGCTGCCCAGGAGAAAAAGCTGTGCCGCGCGCGCGGCTTCCATCTCCCCCAGCAACCGTTGCCGGTCTTGACGGTCAGTCATCGACTGCCAGAGCAACAGAACAACGATCAAACTGGCCAGCACCAGCGTGACGACGTGCACGGAGGGATACAAATAGCTGCCATAGCGAAAGAAAGACTCGCCGGAACCGTTGATGCCATTCACGCGGCTCACAATCTGTTCCACCGCCGGAAGCGACAGAGCGAGGAGCCGTAATTGCTTGGCCACTATTGAATTTTCCTTGGATCGCCGCAGCCAAGCCAGGGCAATCAGCACCAAAGGGATGCCGCCGGTGAAAAACGTGAAGTAGCCAAATGCGCGAGAGTCGTGGAAGGGGAGCCGCAGGTAGATCCAGGCCAGCCAAACGACGGCGTGGAGCCAACGGAGCTGGAAGCCCAAGGCCGCGATCACAAAGGATACGTACATGGCATAGCTGCCGTATCGGGTGAGAATCTGAAGCCAGGCGAAGCCCCGGTTGTCGAAGGGAAAAGATTCCGGAGCGATCGTGAGCACGGCTTGCAGCCCGTAGAGCGAAGCCGCCACCAGGTATCCGCAAAACCAGAGCAATTCGGCGCGCTCGCGATCGCCCAGCCATGCCAGCACCAACGGAATGCAGAGGATGAGGTAGATGATCGAGATGACGAGCGTGGGTGTGTGGCGCGCGCGCTGGATCTCCAGATACCGGACTCCTTCTTTCACCGGAGCCGAATCAAGGCCGGTAAGCAGGAAGAGCCCCGGCTCAACGCCACTCCATGCCGCTGCACTGCGGGATCGACCCTCTTTGTGAATGGAGATGGATTGTTTCTTCCCGTTCGATAACACGGCCTCCGGAACGGAGAAGGTTCGGGTCCGCCCGAGTTGTGTCTCCGCGGAAGTACCCAGGCGGCCAACTGTGGCGATCCGGTGGCCATTTACAAAGACCTCGTAATTGTCGCTCAGGTTTCCGAGAGTCAGCGCCAAATGACGGCGGTCTGCCCCGTCCGGCAGGTCTACGGTGCGGCGCAGCCAGCCGTTCCCGCCCAAATAGAACCTAAGCGATCTCACATTCGACAGATCCGCAAGCTTCCAGGAGCTGTCGTCATAGTCGGGCCGCGCCATGGCGGGATCGTTCTGATTGCTGACGCGCCAGCCATCGATCAAGTTGATGTACAGCTCGGATTGAGCCACCAACGGCCACGCGATCAAAGCCAGCAGGATCGAGCGCTTCATGCCGTCCTCCGCACGGTAACCACCGTAATGTCGTCGTTCTGCCCCCAGCCCTTCGCCGCCGCCGCGATCTCGGCCGCCGACTGCCCGCTCATCTCCCGCGTCCGCTCGAAGCCGAACAGCTCGCGCTGTGCGCTCTCGGCCTCCACCACCCCGTCCGAGATCAGCGTGAACTGATCGCCCACCGCCATTCGCAGCTTCGTCTCTGGATACTCCACGCCCGCTACGACTCCCAAGGGAAGTCCTGGTTCCACCATCACTTCCGCCCCCTTCGAAAACGGCGCGAGGTGACCGGCATTCGCCAAAGTAACTTGGCCATCGGGATCGAAACGCGCGCAACCGCAAGTTACGAAGCCGCCGCCCGTATGCCCCACGAGAGAGGCATTTAAGGCCGATAACACGCTGCCGGGTTCCGAGGATCGCTCATTCCGCAATGCGCCGACGGCTACCGAAACCAGCATCGCCGCCTTCAGGCCTTTACCGCTCACATCGCCCACCGCGACGAGCAGCGCGCCGTCGGGCAATTCCCGGCTCCAATAAAAATCACCTCCCACCTCTTGCGATGGCTCGTAGGCCGCCTGCATCTGGTAGGTGCGAGTGCCCGCGGCAGACGCCGGCAGCAACAGTTGTTGCACGGTCCGCGCCGCATCGAGTTCGCCCGCCAGACGCAGTCGCTCGCGGCCGTCGGCGGCGGTGCGCCGGAACAAGAGCACGGTCAATGCCACGGAGATGACCAGCAAGAAAACACGGTGGTCGGTGCTCGAGTCCCCCAGCGCCGGAAGAAACTGCTTGATCATGGGAATCGGGAAAAATCTTTGCCCCAGATAGTACGTCGGCAAAAGCAGCGCCAAGCGCAACAGGTATTCCTCGATGGTCCGGCGCTGGTTGCGCCGTGACCATAGCTCCCAAAGAATCAGGGCGCACGCCAGCGCGGGACCGACGCCCTGGAACCATCGGGTCATCCCGGCGACCCGCTGAGTCCCCAACGATAGCGTCACGGCGGCGATGCCGGCCAGGCAACTGAGCACGATGGGAATCCGTAACCACCATTGGCTGTAACCAAGCACCGCCAGCACAAGCAAGTAAATCAGCGGCGATTCGACGTGGCCGAGTACCGCCTGCCAGTGAAGCCCGGAAGGCAAGTAGGGTCTGGCTGCCAAATCAAGCGTTGAGGTGGTAAAGAATGTTCCGAACGCCGACGCCAAAGCCATCAGAAAGAACCAGAGCATTTCGCGGCGCTTTCGTTCTCCGACCCATCCCAAAAGTCCGAACACGCCGCAGGTGAGGATAGCCACCGCATAAAGATCGACGTACCATTGGGAGAGGCGTGCTCGGGCCAACTGATCGCGCCCGGCGTGAATCGGGGCTAGCGCCTGGGAACAGAGCCACCAGGGCCCTTCGTCAGGCAGGATCCAGCTGGGCGGCCCGGTCATCGCCCGGTTGTTCACCCGCAGGGCAATCACCACCGCCCCCCTTCCAACCTCCACCGCTTCCCGGGGGATCGCAAAGGTCATTGGATGGGGCACGGCGGCATCCACTAGAGACTCGAAGTCGCTCGAAACGCCGATCAAGGTTCCGTTGACATAGACCTGGAAAACCCCGTTAATGACTCCCACGCTAAGGGACAAGGGAACGCCGGCCAAGTCTGCGGAAAGCTCCACCCGATGACGAAGCCATAAAGTCGTTCGCGGCATCTGCTTTTGACCCCGAGGCAACTGTACTTTGGGCCAATCGCGGTCATCCAACTGAGGCGATGCCCATTTCAGGTCGTCGCCAGTTTGGGTGCGCCACTCGCCGCTGAGGTCAATCCAGATGGGGGGCTGGGCGTGGGTCACCACCGCAGCCAAAAAGAATAAGCCGAATAGACGAATCAATGGTCCCTCCGCACGGTAACCACAGTGATGTCGACGTTCTGCCCCCAGCGCTTCGCCGCCGCCGCGATCTCGCGGGTGCGTTCGAAACCGAAGATGTCGCGCTGGGCATTGGCCCATTCGCGCCCCTCGCCGTAGGGCGAAAGATGGCCGGCAGTGGCGATCGTCACCGCTCCGTCTCGGTGAAAATGGGCCCGGGCGGCATGCGCTGGGCATCGCCTATACTGAGGGTTATGGCGTTCGTCATTGATGAGGCCCATCTGCCCGCGATCTTGATCGTCGGACCGATGACTGACGAAGCCTTCGCCCAACTGTGTGCCGAGCATGCGGACCTCAATCTCGAAATGTCCGCCCACGGGGAACTGATCATTATGCCGCAAGCGTTCACCTGGACCGGCGCTCGGAACGGCGAAATCAGCGGGCAACTGGCTAACTGGGCCCGGCAGGACAAACGCGGCGTGGCCTTCGATTCCTCCACGGGATGGCTGCTGCCCAACACCGCCCGGCGCTCGCCAGATGCGGCCTGGATTTTCAAACACCGCATCAAGGACCTGGACCCGGCGGCCTTTAGCCGTTACTGGCCGGTGTTCCCTAACTTTGTGATCGAACTGCGTTCGCAAACGGACCGGATTCGCGTGCTGCGCGACAAGATGGAGGAGTGGCTGGCCAACGGCGCTCAACTGGCCTGGCTGATCGACGCCGAGGCGAAGACGGTGGAAATCTACCGTCCTGGCTACGAACCCGAGACGCGAACCGGTGCTACTTCTGTTGCGGGTGATGGACCCGTGGAGGGATTCGTGTTGAACCTGGTCCCGGTGTGGGATCCGCTCGCTGACTAAGCTCATGCGCTCCTCCGCACGGTAACCACCGTGATGTCGTCGTTCTGTCCCCACCCCTTCGCCGCCGCCGCGATCTCCGCCGCCGGCTGCCCGCTCACCTCCCGCGTCCGCTCAAAACCGAACAACTCGCCCTTCGGATGGCATCGTCGAGGCGGCTAATCCGAAG
>JBKJLJ010000256.1:0-2788 GCA_046597015.1 Bryobacteraceae bacterium | reverse complement strand
GGTCGCGGAACGCCTCCGAGCGATTTTCATAACCCTGTTTTTCAATCAAACCGTCGAACGATGCGAGCAAATCGGCATCAATCGCCACCCCAATCCGCGCAAGCTGACTCATAGACCTCTATTCTCCCATTGCCTGGGAGGTGAGAGAATAGGGGCGATTATGCAACGCCGCTCGCTGCTACTTTCCGCTCTCCCCCTGCTCGCCGCGCCCCGGCAAAAACCGACGCCGCTTTCCCCCCAAGCCAAGACCGAAGACTGGCCCGGCTTCCTCGGTCCGCGCCACAACGGCACCTCGCTGGAGACGCGCCTGCGTCCTCGCTTTCCCGCCGCCGGCCCCCCTCTCGTCTGGGAGGCGCCGAAGGGAACCGGCTATAGCTCCCCGGCCATCGTCGGAGACCGTCTCGTGTTTCTCCATCGACAGGGGCCGCAGGAGATCGTGGCGTGCCTCCATGCCGAGACCGGCGAGGGCCAATGGCAGTTCACCTACCCGACGGGGTTTGAAGATCGTTACGGCTATAATAACGGTCCGCGGTCGAGCCCCGTCATCGCCGAGGGCCGGGTGTTCGTCGTGGGGGCCGAAGGGAAGTTGCACTGCCTCGAACTAACTTCCGGGAAGGTGCTGTGGCGGCACGATCTTTTGAAGGAGTTCAGCGTTCCGCAAGATTTTTTCGGCGTCGCCTCAACGCCGCTCGCGCTTGACGGCCGATTGATCGTCATCGTCGGCGCACCCGGCGGGCCCACCGTTGTGGCCTTCGATCAGAAAACCGGCAAACAACTTTGGGGGGTGGGCAAAGAGTGGGGCGGCGGCTACGCTTCGCCGATTCCCGCCATCGTCCACGGCCAATCCCGCGTGTTCGCTTTTGCCGGCGGCGAGAGCCGGCCGCCCACCGGCGGCCTAATCTGTCTAAACCCGGCCACCGGAGCCATCGATTTCACGTATCCCTGGCGCAGCAAAAGCTATGAGTCGGTGAACGCCTCCTGCCCCGTCATCTTTGGCAATCAGGTCTTCATCTCGGCCAGTTATAAGACCGGCGGAGCGATGCTTGAAATTACTCCCGACTTCAAGCCCAAGTTGATGTGGACAAGTCCGGAGTTCGGCCTCCACTTCAACACCCCGATCCACCAGGACGGCTACCTGTACGGCTTCGATGGGCGCAACGAACCCGACGCCTCCCTGGCTTGTGTCGAAGCCAAAACCGGTAAGGTGGTGTGGCGGACGAACCCGGAGTGGATGGAGAAATTCACCGTCGGCGATCAATCGCGCGAGCAACAGATGAGCACGTACCGGGGTAACTTACTCCGGGTCGACGGGCGTTACTTAGTGCTCGGCGAACTCGGGCACTTACTGTGGATGGATCTTACTCCCAGCGGTCATAAAGAACTATCCCGCTCGTGGCTGTTCGCCGCGCGGGAGACTTGGTCCCTGCCGGTGCTTTCCCGTGGTCTGCTCTACATCGTGCAACACAGCCGGGACGCGATCAAGGGTTCCACTCCCCGGCTGCTCTGTTACGATATGCGCGCCTAGCGGGCGGTCGCCTTGCGGATAAACTCGACTTCTTCCGGCTTATACGGCGAACCGTCGGGCCGGAAGATCTCGTGGAACCAAATGGCCGGTTCGCGGTCCGTGTAGGCCCGTTTCCAGGAATCCCATGGTAAATGAGTCTGCGTCTTGCCCTGCACGAGACCCCAGTTGATCATCGCCACGCCTTCGGCCTTGCCAATGGGCAGCGACCCTTCGAAGGTGCTCCCGTTGCCGCGCGCCATGTACTCGGTGCAAAGAATCGGGCGGTTGTAACGGCGCAGGGAATCGATCCGTGCCTTCAGCTTGGCGGGGGCGTCGTAGTTATGGAAGGAGATCACATCCGATTGCGTCAGTTGGATTCTCTCGATGGCCGTGAGCTTGTCATCGCTGGTCCAGTCCCCCTTCCAAACGCCGCTCGTCAGCGGCTGGATGGGCCGTTCGTCCCGGGCCCAGGTAAACGCCTGCGGCAGCAGCCGTTCGACGTGTTTTAACTTGTCCAGCGGCTCCACTTTCTTGTAACTCGAATCGTTCCAATTGTCCGGTTCGTTCCAAATGTCCCAGGCCAAAATCCGGCGATCCCGATTGAACGCGCCCACCACCCCGCGCACATAAGCTTCGAGCTTCGCGCTGTCAGAGACTTTTTGTAACGACACGGCCCCCGGGCTTTGCAGCCATCCCGAATTATGCACTCCCTTCTGCGGCGCTCGCTGGCGCCCGGCCTGCGGATATGGGTCCCAGCAGGAATCGAACAGCACGAAAATCGGCTTGATCCGATGTTTCTCGGCTAGTTCCAACAACGTGTCCATTCGGCGCAGCAAGCCCTTCTTATCTTCCTGCCACAGTAAGTGATGCAGATAGATCCGCATGGTATTCATGCCGATCGCTTGCGCCCAGCCAAACTCCTGATCGATTTGACCGGGGTTGAACGTATCCCCTTGCCACATCTCCAACTGGTTAATGGCCGACGCCGGAATATAGTTAGCCCCCACCAGCCACGGCGACTTGGCATACCATTTCTTGGCTTTTTCCTCGCTCCACGGCTTCTTGGCAAGCAACATCGCCGCTGCCAGAACGAGCAGCAGGGACACACGCATCAGATTTCGCATTACTTCTGATTGTACGAAGTTGCCCGCGCTCCCTGCCAGCCCTTTGCGAATTGAGCCCGCAGTTTGGCCGTAACGGCGGTCTTGGCTAGATTCGTAAACTCGCCCGCGTCGGTCTGATGGTCGTAGACCTCCTCCCCTCCTCCCTCGCCCTCCCAAACTG
>JBKJLJ010000176.1:0-5072 GCA_046597015.1 Bryobacteraceae bacterium | reverse complement strand
CGATTATTGTGTTTACGGCGATTCAATCGATTGGATCGTTTCAGGGTTTTTTGCTGGCGGTGGTTTTGGCGGGGGCGATGCAGTTGGGGTTGGCGATGTTAGGGGCGGGGGTGATCGGCGACTATGTGCCGAACTCAGTAATTAAGGGGATGTTGGCGGCGATCGGGTTGGTGATCATCCTGAAGCAGATTCCGCACGCTTTGGGGCGGGATAAGGACTTCGAGGGGGATTTTTCGTTTATGGAGACGAACGGGAGTAATACGTTCACCGACGTGGTGGCGAGTGTTCTGAGCGCGAGTGAAGGGGCGGTGTTGATTTCGGTGGTGAGCATTTTGGTGTTGATTTTGTGGGATCGATGGTCGGCGAAAGGGGCCACTATTCCGTTGATGGTGCCAGGTCCGCTGATTGTGGTGGTATTGGGAATTGCGATGAACAATGCCTTGGGGATGTTTATGCCGGCCTTTAAGTTGGTGCAGGAGGAGCATTTGGTGCAGTTGCCGATGGCGAATGCGCTGGAGTTTATGTTGCCGGATTTTTCGCGGTATGGGGATTTGCGGGTTTGGACGGCGGCCGGTACGATTGCCATCGTTGCCAGCATTGAGAGTCTGCTATCGATTGAAGCGGCGGACAGGATTGATCCGTTTCGGCGAATATCATCGCCGAACCGGGAGTTGGTGGCCCAGGGGATCGGTAACATGGTTTCGGGGATGATTGGTGGCTTGCCGGTGACTTCGGTGGTGGTGAGGACGTCGGCGAACGTAAGTTCGGGGGGGCGCACCCGGGTGGCGGCGATTTTTCATGGGGTGCTGTTGTTGGTGGCGGTGGTGGCGATTCCAAAGTATATGAACTGGACGCCACTGGCGAGCTTGGCGGCAGTGTTGATTATGGTGGGTTATAAGTTAACCAAGCCGAAGATCTACGTTTCCATGTTCAAGTTAGGATGGGATCAGTTTTTGCCGTTCTTGGTGACCGTCTTGGCGATCGTTTTTACGGACCTTTTGAAGGGTGTAGTGATTGGGCTAGTACTCGGAGTGTTCTTCGTAATGCGGTCGAATCATCGGAAGGCGATCTCGGTGGTTAGTCAGGACGATTGGTATTTGCTGCGGTTCAACAAAGACATCACGTTCGTCAACAAAAGTGAGTTGCGGACGAAACTGAACGCAATTCCTCGCAATACGACGTTAATTATTGACGCGACGAAGTCTCTTTACATGGACCGGGATATTTTTGAAGTGGTCGAGGATTTCCAGCGGTCAGCGCCCTATAAGAATATTACGGTGGAAGTGAAGAATGTCCGCGATCATTGGAAGTGAACCCTATGGAATCTTTTCGCAAGTTACTGCTCGCCAATAAGGCATTTGTTCAGGACAAGATGAGCGTCGACGCGCAATTCTTCAAACAGTCGGCGCTGGATCAGAAGCCGGAGTTCATGTGGATTGGCTGTTCGGATTCGCGGGTTCCGGCCGAGGAGATTACGGGTACGCAGCCGGGGGAGTTGTTTGTGCACCGGAATATCGCCAACTTAGTGGTGCATACGGACTTTAACATGCTTAGCGTTTTGCAGTACGCGGTGGAGGTGCTGCAGGTGAAGCATGTGATTGTGTGCGGCCATTACGGGTGTGGCGGGGTAAAGAATGCGATGGGGCGGAAGGATTTGGGGCTGATTAACAAGTGGCTGAGGCACATCAAAGACGTCTATCGGCTGTACAGCCGGGAACTCGAGACGATTTCAGATCCGGTGGCGCGTTTTGACCGGCTGGTGGAGGCGAACGTGATGGAGCAGGTGCAGAACTTGGCGGAGACGTCGATCGTGCAGCGGGCGTGGCACGACCGGAAGATGCCGGAGATTCACGGCTGGGTGTACGACTTGCGGACCGGGTATTTGAAAGAGTTGGCGCGGATGCAGCCGGGGGCGAAGTTGGATCCGATCTATTCGTTTGATTTGGATGAAGAAGAGGAGAGCTGAACCAGCGCCTCGCCGGTAAGCCGGAAGGTGGTCCAGTCGGATTGGGGTTCGGCTCCAAGGGCTTTGTAGAAGTCAATGGAGGGGGTGTTCCAGTCGAGGACGGACCATTCGAGGCGGGCGCAGCCGCGTTCGACGGCGAGCTTGGCGAGAGCTTGGAGGAGCGCCTTGCCGTGGCCTTGGCCGCGGTGGGAGGGGAGGACGAAGAGGTCTTCGAGGTAGATGCCGGGGCGGGCGCGGAAGGTGGAGTAGTTATGAAAGAAGAGGGCGAGGCCGACGGGGAGGCCATCGACTTCGGCGAGGAGGGTTTCGGCGTAGGGCCGGGGGCCGAAGAGGGTTTCGGCGAGGTCGGCCGGGGTGGCTACGCAGGCGTGGGAGAGTTTTTCGTAGGCGGCTAATTGTTGGATGAAATCGAGGATGATGGGAACGTCGGCGGGGGTGGCGGGGCGGATCATGTGAGGTCCTTGGTGATCACAGGCGGGAGTTGGGCGGGGCGGGGGCCGCGCTGGAGGAGAAGGTAATAGTCTTCGAGGCCGCCGCGGAGGGGGACGACGATGCGTAAGGGCTGCCACGGGGCGAGGCGGCCGAGGTAACGAGGGCCGCGGTGATGGGCGGTGAGGCCGCCGTCGGCGGTGATTTCGAGATAGAGATGGCGGTGGGGGAGGGGCCAGGGGTCAGGGAAAGGGATGGGCTCGTGCATAGGCGGGAGCGTGCCGTGGGCGAATTGGCGGTGGAGGAGAGTGATCATGCGCGGTCGCGTTGGTGGTCAATGATGCGGAGAGGGGGGAGTTCGGCGGGGCGGGGGCCGGTTTGGAGGAGGAGATAGTAGTCTTCGACGGTGTACCACTGGCCGTTGTTGAAGGCGCGGCGTTCGTTGCGGATGAGGCGGACGGGGTGCCAGGGTTTGAGTTGGCCGACTTGATGGGTGATGTAGAGGCGTGCGTTGTTGCTGATGCGAAGGCGGCTGATCGTGTAGGGGATCGGGATGGGGGCGGGCCAAGGGATGGGGTCGGGGAGGGGGGGAAGCGAGCGGCGAGCGGGGTCGGCCCGCCACTCAGCTTTGGTGGAGACGATGCTGCGGTGGACGACGGCGATCATTTCAGAGGATTCAGGCTGAGGAGGAGGAGGGCGCAGAGCTGGGGGGCTTTGTAGGAGTCGGGGGTGTCTTCGAACCATTCGTCGATGGAATGGGCCGCAGTTCCGTTGCCGCCGCCAGAGATTGTGACGGCTTGGATGCCGAGGCTCATGGGGATGTTGGAATCGGTGCTGCCGGTGCCGGTGGCGAAGATGGTCATGCCGACCTGTTTGGCGGCGGCGAGGGCTTTCTGGATGATGGGTACGGAGTCGTTGGCTTCGGCGGCGGGACGGAGGCCCATGGTTTCGATTTTGAGTTCGAGGGGGGCTTTGGATTCTGGCCAGCGGGCTTTTTCGGCTTCGAGGGCGGCGGAGAAGGCGGCGCGGAGGCGTTCATCGAGGGTGGCTAGCTCTTTGGCTGATTCCGAGCGAATATCGACTTCCATGGAGACGGAGATGGGGATGGAGTTGACGCTGGTGCCGCCTTCGACGGTGCCGATATTGAAGGTTGTTTTGGGGGTTTTTGGGACTTGGAGGTCAGCGACGCGAGCGATGGCGCGGCCCATGGCGTGGGCGGGGTTGGGCATGCCGAAGGCTCCGTAGGAGTGGCCTCCGCGGCCGAAGTAGGTGACCTTGTAGCGGTTGGAACCGACTCCGCCGGAGGTGATGCGGTTGCCGGTGCCGTCGACGGAGATGAAATGGTCGACTTGGCCTTTGAATTCCTTGGTGAAGAGATGGCGGACGCCGCGGAGGTCGCCCTGGCCTTCTTCGCCGACGGTGGCGACGAAGAGGATGGTGCCCTGGACGGCGACTTTGGCTTCCTGGAAGGCTTTGGCAACGGTGAGAACGACAGCGAGGCCGCGGCAATCGTCGCCGATGCCGAGACCTTTGAGGCGCTTGCCTTCGGCTTTGACCTGGACGTCGGAGCCTTCGGGGAAGACGGTATCGAGATGGGCGCTGTAGATGGTGAGGGGCTTGGGGGAGGTGGAGCCGGGCCAGCGGGAGATGACGTTGCCGACGGCGTCGGTGCGGATATCGACAAGGCCGAGGGCTTTGAGGCGCTTGGCGTACTCGACGCCGCGGACCGTTTCCTTGAAGGGCGGGGCGGGGATTTCGCAGATGGAGCGCTGCTGTTCGAGGGTCCAGGCCTTGTTGGCTTCGATGATCTTGAGGACTTGGTCCGGGATGGTCTGGGCGGCGAGGGTGGAAGTGATTAAGAAGAGTAGTTTTCGCATGGGAATAGGTTTCCTTGGCCGAGGAGCCAACGGGGGTCCAGGCGAGATTTTACGGCTTTCATGGCTTCGAGGTCCGAAGCGGAGAACATCAGATGGAGCAGGTCGCGTTTGCGTTTGCCGAGGCCGTGTTCGGCGCCGACGGTGCCGCCGCGGAGGACGGATTCGTGGGCGAATTCGTGCAGGAGGTGCTGGGATTTTTCGGCCTGGGCGGGGGTGGAGGGGAGCATATTGACGTGGACATGGGCGTCGCCGATGTGGCCGTAGATGACGTAGCGGATGCCGGTGGGGGCGAGGATTTCTCGATAACGGGCTATCATCTCCGCGTTCCGCTCTACAGGGACGGCGTAGTCGGTGTCCATCTTCATGTAGCCGTTGCGTGGGACGGTGTCGTTGACGCGTTCGGGGAGGGCGTGGCGGAACTTGCGGAAGCGTTCGCGGTCGGCGTCGGTGGAGCCGAACCAGGAGTCGGGGTGGAAGGATACGGCGTGGAGGTAGTCGAGATCGTCGCCTTGTTGTTCGATGAGGAGGGCGGCGGGGCAGTGCGGGGATTCGGGGAGGATCTCGCGGAGGAGGTTGAGGGATTCGGCGTCGAAGTACTCCAGCATGCGGAGCTGGGGGACGGGCCGGAAGGCTTCGACGGCGCGGAGGGCGGCGGCTTCGGAGTCGAAGAAGAGGACGCCGGAGAGGAGGACGGGGGGGAGGGGGAGGAGTTGGACGGTGGCTTCGAGGAAGATGGCGAGGGTGCCTTCCGAGCCGATGAGGAGGTCGATCCAGTCCATGCCGGGGGCGAGGAGGTAACC
>JBKJLJ010000172.1:0-3016 GCA_046597015.1 Bryobacteraceae bacterium | reverse complement strand
GCGGAGCATGGCGTCGGCTTCGTCGGCGCTGGCCCACCAGTTGGCGAAAAATTCGTGGAGTAGTTCGGAGGATGACGAGGCATCCGCATAGCAGAGACCGTCGGGGCCCGTAGGGGCGAGCCAAGCGGCGAGGGTGGCTTCGGGTTCAGCCTTGACGCGACGGGCGACGTACCACTGCACTACGCCTTCGGACACCGGTATGCGGCACCAGCGGAGCCACGAGGCGGTACATTGCCAGCCTTCTGAGGAGAGAATGGCGACGGCGATTTCGGAGTGGGAACGGAAGGCGGAGCCGAGGCAGAGGCCACCCCGGTCGAGTGAGGCTGCAAAGACGCGCTCAGCCCCGGCGACGCCATCTACGGTCCACGCAGCCCCTTCTTCGCGGGTGATGCGATAGCAGCTCGGTTCGACTTCTTCGGTTTGCCAAAGCCAGACGAAGTCGTCGGCTTGGATGGAGACGGGGTGAGCGAGGATCAGCTGCACTTGTCCCGGGCGGGGGACGGTGAAGGTAACGAGCGGATCGAGGGGACGGGTGTTTTCCAGAGCGACCGACGGACGTTGAACGGCTGGAACGGCTAGGCCGACGGGACAATTGGTCCAGATCGGCTCGCTAGTCCAAGGGGCGAGGCGGGCGGCACCGGAGGGCATTAGATGGGGCGGCTGGGGGATACTTAGCGGCAACTGCCAGGAGACATGCTCGGCTACTTTGAACTTTACCTGGCTGCCGAAGGAGGTTTCCAGGTCCTCAACGTGGCTCGACCACCATTCCGGCAAGGATTGGCCGGGTTCGATACCGAGACGACGGCAGCAGGCTTCCAGATTGTGGCGAACGCGGAGCGCGAGGGGGATGTTGCGCTCGAGCATGGCGGCGAGCTCGATTGCGTAGACGATGCCGCCGGCCGTGAGCGAGGTGATCATCGCCGAGGGCAGAGGGAGGTCCTCGAGGCGGGCGAGCCAGGTCCAGGGGAACTGCAGACGTTGGCGGGCGAGGCCGGCCGTCGTGAGGGGGGCCGCCAGGTTGCCGCTGAGGGCGCTCCAACCTTCGGCTGATTTGGTGGAAAGCGTGGGCGGACCGAGAATGAATTCAAAACTGGAACCGGGTAACGCAATCTGAGAATGAGACATAGCCTAAGGACCTCACCTTAGGTATCGACCGGGCCAGACGTAAGGTTTAGGGACGATAAAAAAAACCCCGTACAAGGGAGATCCCAGAACGATGCGGGGCTGTTCCGGTGGAAATAGAGCACGAGGTCGACGGTTCGGAACTGGGCAGGCGCGATAGAGACGGCGGCTTCAGCCTGGTTGGTCTGGCCGAGGAGGGAAACGTACTCTCCGGGCGGGGTTACGCCGCTTTGGGCAGTTCGCCGCACCCGTAGCGGAGGAGCAAATCGCCGAGATCGTAATCCGGGGCCATTTTGCTCATAAGCTGCTTATCGTTCAACATGTTAACGACATAGAGCGGAAGGACGAAAGTGGGTTCCTTTTTGGCTTGGTCGGCCATTTTGAGGAGTTGGGCCATGACGGCGGGCTCTGGGCCGGGGTCCTCGATCTCTTTGGTATCGGCGCTGATATCGACCGGCTCTGGAGGGTCGACCGGGAAACCCTTGCGCACTTGGAGCAACGTTTTGATAAAGCCGTTGTACGCGGCGAATTGGAGTTTCTGGCCTCGTTCGATGTAGCGAAGAAAATCCTTTTGTTTGGCCATGCGGATGTTGCCCTGGAGAAACTGTTCGCCCATAGTCAATGACGGATATTCGCGCAGGACCTGATCGAGGTCCCGCTGTAAGGCCTCCGTATAAAGGCTGGTGAACCGGTCGTATTGAAACAGGGCGCAGACCATGCGGCGGAGAATGCCGAGTTCAAGTTCCGAGTCTGGCCGGAATTTTCGCATGTGACTCTGATGGGAGCGAACGTAGGCCTGCCGATCGTCTGTGGTTAGCAGGGCGAAAAATGGGGGTAAATCCTCTTTGTGCAGTTCGACGTGTTCGCCGGTGGCGATCGCGTTCATGGAGCTTCGATACTTGCCGTCGGTCGTGACGGGGCCTTTGCTTTTTCGACCGTTGAGACGGGAGCGTTCAGCCCGGCTCAATTTCTGTTCTTCCGTGAGCTCTTTCATCTTGATTTCTCCTCTGGAAATAGAAAAGGCGCTGTTTGCTCCGGCCCGTAGTAGGCCGACGCAGACTAGCGCCTTCTGTAAAAACCGTATCCCACCGGTGTCAAGCGTTCGGCGGCTGATTCGGGGCGGGGAGAGGCTGACTCCTATTAGAAACAATCAGTTGCGCGCTGAAAATAAATCTGAAGACCTTGTGATTCCTTTACGGGCTAACGACAAAAAGCCGCCACGGGGCGGCTAAGGTGAGGGTTTTCTTGCCGATGGGGCTGTGATTGAGTAAAGGCGACGACGGCCAATGGGAAATCGTTTCCAGCGGTGATCCGGTCAGTGCCTGTGCCACCACGGTGATTGTATTTATCCCAAGGACTGATCCGTTTGGCAACCCCTCCCAATCCCTCATGCGCAGGCAACCTGGCCTCTTCAAGCCGCGCCACCACATCCTCAAATTCCTTCGGCCCTCTATGGATCAAGCCCGGCGCTCATTACGCCTCGTTGGCTCGGCAACTAGTGCTGCGACCGCTTGAAATATGTCCGTTAGTATCCAAACGTTTTCCGTGCGGTTGTTGATTTTGCAGCCATTCCCGCAACTCCATCAAGGTGGCGTCTGGCTTTTGTCCGATCTGTGCGGCTAGCCGCAGGCGGATCTCCGGTGTCAAGCGGCTGGGAAATCCGCGGGGCTTACCCAAGGGCCGTTCCGTCTTGCCCGTTTCGCGCTTCGCTTTCCAGATCCTCTCGGCCCACGCACGGCTCACTTGAAACGTGGACGCCAACTTCTCCAGACCGATATCCCCCGCCTCGTAGGCGGATACGAACTTTTCACGCAAATCATCTGAGTATGGTCGAGCCATATCGATTCGCCGCCGAAAATCCAGAGCCCCTCTATTATGTCAGGTCTTGCACTAA